>CAZITS010000072.1:0-12635 GCA_964542185.1 uncultured Pirellulaceae bacterium | reverse complement strand
CCCGAGGACCGTGATTGCTAATAAAGTCCAATTTGGTTCAAACAACTGGCCCGTAATAGACATCTGACGTCCGACGATTACGGCTAGTCCATAACCGGTGCCACATCCAGCGACGCCACCGAGAATTCCCATCAGTGCTGATTTTCCCAGAAAGAGAGCTGCCACGTTCAGGCCGCTTTTTCCCAGGGCACGAAGGACTCCGATTTCGGTTCGTCGTTCGCGAACATTCAACCAACTCATGATTCCAACAAAGGTCGTGGCGGTGAGAATGACTAATGGAATAACACCATTAACGAGGCTCGTGAGTGTCTCTTCCTGACTTCTGCGCCGTTTCGCCTGATCCTCATAGAGCTGTTTTGCCTGGTCGTAATGCGCATTAACTCTCGCGAGCTGTTGGTTGCGGGTTTTCTCTACGAGATCACGTTGTTTTTCGCGCGCCGTAGCTCGGCTACGCAGTTCTGTGACTTTGGTGTCAGGAAGAACTCCTTCCAGTTCTTTGCGGATGATTGAAATGCGATCGCCCTTGCATTTGCAATTGAGCGCCATGATCTGATTGATCTTGCCAGGTTTGTCCAGCACTTTTTGTGCGTCGCGCAAGTCGACGACAAGTTGTACATCTTCCAGGCCGCCCGACGGATCCATGATGCGCGCGATCGTGAAAGTATGGCCTTCGATGTCGATTGTTTCACCAACCTTCCGGCCAATCCCTAATTCGTGCCCAAGCAACACGGAGCCAGCTTCGACACCGTTCACCATGTGTTTTTTCTCTTCGTTCTTCTGCGAACTGGTGAGTACAGGTTGAATTCCGGTTAATAACGTGGTTCGTTGATTCCACGTGATCTTGTGTTGTAAGGTTGCAACCAGATGCACAATGGTTTCGATTTGCGGGGCCGTGGCGAGTCGATTGACGTAGTCTTCCGGAAAATCCTCAGCGACAAAATTGGTATACAGGCTATCCATTCTGGTATTACGGTGGATGATGCGCAGATTAATCCCTAAGTCACGCATGATCCGTTTGGTCTTTTTGTCGAGTGCGCTGAGCTCTTTCGCGATACTCAGCTTCATAGTTTGAGTTTGGTTTTCCAGTTGTTTGACATCGGCGCTCAGATGCTCGAGTTTCTCACGTGTGTCACGCGCGTACCCGGAAATGATCGCTGGACCGGCAATAAATAGACTGGCGGCGATTGTGATCGCGAGAAGCGAAAGGGCAAAATTCAAGATTCGAAAACGTGTTTCGGCCAGGATCAGCCGTAGAATGCCCACACGTGCGTCCTCCAATTCGTCGGTTTGTAAAAAGCTCCGTCCCACATTTGTCTGCCCCGGCAAAGTCCATTGCAGGTGACGTATGCGTCTCGTCCCAGGAGGGCAGTTTATCAGATGAATTGTATTGGCGTCCCACGTATTTCCTTGAATCCAACCACGATTTCCAGAGATCAGGTCGAGTTGTCGTGACGGGGTTCATGCAGTCGGAACGTCATCAACCAGCTTAAGAGAATGATCAACGAAATTCCCGAGAATACCACCTCGAATCCAAATAGATCGATGAGAAGGCCTGCCAGCGGTGACAATGCGGCTGGACCGGACAGGCAGAGATTGAGAGTGCCCAGGTAACGCGGATGTTCGGCACGTGGGCTGAGTTCGAGCGTCAAGTTGTTCAAGGTGCGAATTACGATAGGCATAGGTCCGACCAGCAGGAAGACCAGGGGGTAGAAGTGGTGTAGTGTTGAGTTGCCCTGAGACAACAATAGTGCTGTAATCGGGGCGAACATGAGGCAAAGAAGGAGCACCCGCAAGACCAGGCGATTGCCAAAGCGATCGGCAAGCGGTCCGGCCAACAGACTGAACAAGGCCGTTCCAGCATTTTGGACAATGACCCAAAATGTCAACACGCTAAGATCGTTTGACTGGCTGTCGTATCCTGGGTCCGCCTGTCTTCCGAGCAGCTGATAATGGGGCATTAACATAATCGAGAACCCGTATAACGCTGCCACGATTGCGCAACGACGAAAATGGATGTCAGTGGCAAGAATGTTGAATGCCGATCCGAAGATTCCAGCGATCCCTTGTGTTTCTTGAGAGTATTCGTCTCGTTCTTCGGCAAGGAACAAGCCAGTGCACGCTGAAAGAGTGAAACAGATTCCGGTAAATCCGAATATCCAAGTGAACTCAGTGTTTCCTGGACGTAACCACTGTTTCAGTAAGGTGGCAGCGCAGGCAATGGCGACTACGGCACCTAGTACATTTGCGGATAACATCAGCCGCCCGCGGCGTTGGGCGGGGATCAATTTTCCTTGTAGTGTGCTGAATACCAGCTGATTGACGCCCGTGCCCATGAAGAAAGCCGCGTAGACAATCAGAAATGCCAACGACATCCAAGGTGCAGCTTGCCCTTCGGCGTAATACCAGACAGCGGAGAGACTCAAGAAACAGAAAGCCATTACAAGGCCGCAAGCCGTCAACGCCGATTTCTTGAGGCCTAGAATTTTTATCCGCCGGGACAATAGCAGGGGCGGGACACTCTGTCCGAACCGATTGAGCATCGGCAGACACCCACGCAGTAGACCCGTGCCCCCAAGCCAGTCGAGAACGGCTGGCATGATGATGCTTTCGGTCTTGAAGATCCAGCCAGTCCGCATCAGGACTTGATGCACAACCAGAACGAAAAAATTGTGTTTCTGGTGTAGTGAATTGTCGTTTGGGGCGGAAGAGTCGGGAGAGCCCTTCTCAGCGGTTGCACGGCTCAACAACTGCGAACCGGGCTCCGAACGGGAGGAATGCATTGCGGTAGTATACTGGTGGCTTTCCGGGACGAACAGAGAACTGCCGTAAGCGCGTGGGCCGACCTCGTATTCGGCTGACGAATGAGTCCCTAACGATTGTTAGTCGAGACGCCATCCTCTCACGTATTATCCGGAGACTCGTCACGCGAACGCGGGCGAATGAGTTTGCCGTTACGAATTGTCGCAATCGCGGACCAGGTGTGAGCTGCCCGCGTATTACCGGTTGCGTCCTCCAATTCTTCAGGGACGTCTGACCACTTCAGGATTGCCAGATCGGCACTAGTGCCCGGTTTAAGGCAACCTGTATGCGGAAAGACGCGCAGGACTCTGGCTGGTGTTTGAGAAACAGCTGAGAAAATATCTGATTCCTGCATGCCGGCCGCTCTCAGTTTTGCCATCGTTCGTGGGAGTGTGTGGCGAGGAGACATGTCGAGATGACGTCGCTGCAGATCGGTTGAAATGGTGTCGGGGGTAAATCCGTTCGCAATCGCAGTTTGCGCTACGTCGAAATCAAAGGAAGCGGCGCCGTGTCCGAGGTCAAACAGAATTCCTCGATCTCGTGCCGCTTGAATTTCTGGAAGTACTTGCCCTTGCCTGACAATACAATGCGGTTGCCGGCGATAGCAATAAGTTACGACATCTCCTGGCCGCAGAGATTCGAGCTGTTCCTGCAGGGCCCAGTCCTCCGCACGACGCATGCCAAACAGAATGGGGATGTCACATGCTGTAGCGACGTGTAATCCTCTTTCCAGAATCTCACGCGGGTCTGTGGTCCCGCAAGCCACATGGCTTACATTAACAGCCAGGCCCCAGATCGCATGGCGATACGAATCGATTGCGTTGATGCACTGGTCAGTGTCCGCATCTCGCAAGTTCTCGAAACAGCCAGTTGTCTTTGTTTCGCCAACACGAGACAAATTCAACGCGAGACGAACGCGTGTTTCAGAGCAGTTGATGGTATGTTCCAGGTATTCTCGACAATGATCTGCTCCCACGTCGCCCTGCGATAAAACGGATGTAACGCCATGAGCCAACATGTGTTCATCGGGTGCGACACCAAACACCGAATCGCGATTGGAGGGATGTGCGTGGAGGTCGAGCATGCCAGGTACGACCACCGCGTCCGGAAAACTCAGCGTCTCAGAGGCGCTTCCTGCAATCCGTTGATCGACAGCGACAATTCGACCATTTTGCAGGGCAATTTCCCCCGGGCCGTCTCTGTTTGTTGCGCTACAAAACAAGCGGCCGGCACGGATCAGCAGGTCGTATTGTACTGGCGGTGTCGTCATCGAGCCTGCTTATGTTCGTAGAAGAGTGTCCTGTGTGGCGGAGTAAAAGATTGTTTCCAGTAGACTAACGCCATTCCTGACACCAATCAGCTGTATGCAGTTGACTGCGAATACGCCACTCGCGTAACACTGCCAACATGCTCTCCCGTATTGGTAGAGCTGTTTGTTGATCCCATAAATTGTCGATTTCGTCGGGATCATTCTGAAGATCGAACAATTGGCCATATGGTTCATCGAGAAAGTGCACAAGTTTCCATTGTTTATTCCTGACCATTGTCATGAACTGAGTTCCTTCCAGAATGCCGTCTTGTGCCTGTTCGGCGAATACGACGTCTCGAAGAGCGTGAGTCGGGTCCTTGAGTGCTGGCATTAAGCTGATCGCTTCCAGTGCGGGCGGAGGAGCGATTTCCGCCAGTTCAAGTACCGTGGGGCCGAGATCCATCTGCTGACACAGGCTATCGACGACTTGACCACCGGCGAACCTCGATGGCGACCAGACAATGAGTGGGACACGGGTGACCTGGTCGTACATTGTCCATTTCTGACTATGGCCGTGATCGGTCAGGCAATCACCGTGGTCTGAGGTAAAGACAATTACGGTGTTCTTCAGGTAGTTGTTTCGTTCGAGTGCATCAATAATTTCCCCGACTTTCTCATCGATCATGGTGACATTTGCCAGGTAATACGCGCGTTGACGAAGACGCTGTTCATGAGTTGGAGCGAGCAGATGGACGACGGAGTCATGATCGACTTCGGTGTTGTGCTGCCTCATTTGTTTGAATGGAGGAGGTTGTTGTTCCAGTTCTTCGGGTGTAACGTCAAGCAGTGGCAATGCACGGTTCATGTACTCAGCTGCAAATCTAGGCACCGGGTCGTAAGGTGGGTGGGGCCCTGGAAACCCAATCTGCAAGAACAACGGTTCGCTTTGCGGAAAATGGTCCAGCCACCAGACAGCCATGTCCCCGACGAAGTGGTCCGGATGTGAATCTTCCGGTAGTTCCCATTCAAATGCGCCTAGTCGTTCTCGATAATCGGGCCGTTTCCGGTACGATTCCCGTTGTTGTTTGACCAGTCCTCGAAAACGTAAGGCCTTGTCCCATTCGTCGAAATAATACCGTCCTTCAAGGTAGCGGTCTTTGTTTTCGACAACATAACGTTCATGGAATCCCAGAGGTGTTTCAAAAGGCCAGGAATGCATCTTGCCTATATTTGTGCAGTGGTAGCCCGAGTCGTTCAGTAATTCGATCCAGGATCGGCGCCACGTGTCAGCATTCTTGAGAATGCCCGTGGTGTGGGGATAATAGCCTTTGAATAAACTAGCGCGGGCCGGTGCGCAGGATGCGGCCGTAACATGGCAATCGGAAAATGCGACACCTTCCTGAATCAACCGATCCAGGTGAGGGGTCTTCACGAAATCAAATCCCAATCCAGCGATCGTGTCGTAACGCTGCTGGTCTGTGATAATGAAGATGATATTGGGTCGCGTGCCCATTGCGTGATTCTCCGTAGTGCGTCGTTGAGTCGCTTTGTTGGCAGGTATCGCCATCAGCTGGCGGGGCGAGATCTAATTCATCGTTATACGGCGCGTTGCGTGGACCATGCGGATGTTGCTGTGGCGCCGATGGTGGATTGCGAGAACCTCTTCATGAGCCAGTACTGACGCAGCAAGCATACACTTGTCCGAGAAGGAAGTGATGAGTCACCGTAAATGACTTGTTGTGTTTTTTTCGCACGGTGTAACGAGCACCTTACTTTTCGCCACTGGGCGGCGTATCCAAGGCTGCGAAAATCAACACGCTTGTAGATGCGGTCAAGGTACAGGGTGGACCTTGTCTGGCGGTTTTCTCGTTTTGCAAGAAGCAACTACCGGACGGATGAGATGGTGAAGCAGAAAGGGACAAGATAACGCATCGTCTTGTCGACGACGACTCTCTGGAGTGCCGGGTAACTTCATTGGTGACAATCGTGCCATGAGCAATCTGGTACACTCAGCATTGTACTGGGAAGTACGAGCCCGGACACGTTTGTCGTGCGCGTGATCGAGTACCAATTGCTGTTGCGCAGTGAGGTGGGATGGGATGAAAATTGCAATGCTTCGAGGTCCTCGTGATTTGCGGATCGAGGACTGTGATCTTGATGTTACCGCTCTCAAGCCAAATCAAATTCACGTCCAGACTGAGATCACGGCGTTCAAGATCGGTACAGATCGGGGGAACTATGAAGGTGCGGAACGAGTGCCGGGGGCCCCTGATTATCCACGATGGGTTGGTGATAGTAATCTAGGAGTGGTTCGCCACATCGGGGAATCGGTGTCCCAATTTCGAGTAGGTGATCGTGTTGTCGGGAATGTGCCACATCAATCGGAATATATCGCAAACGAAGACGATGCAATTGTCCGAGTGCCTGGGAGCGTCGCTTCAGAAGACGCGGTTTTTGGGTGGTTATATGCTCTCAGTTCACTCTGTTTCCGCAAAGCGCGTTTTGAGCCAGGTGAGCGTGTCGCTGTAGTTGGTCTCGGTGTGCTCGGACTGGGAGCCGTCGCATTGGGGCCGGCTTTGGGAGCGCGTGTTGTAGGGCTTGGTAATAGTCCCATTCGGACGGAGATGGCGCGCCAAATGGGAGCCCAGGCGGTATTTGATTCAAGTGATCCGCACCTACAAGAGCAATTGGATAGTTGGTCAGATGGTGAGGGCATTGACCTGGTAATTCAAACAGCAAATCCATGGCCTGCCTATCAAACCAGTGTTGAAGTGGTTCGTCCGGGTGGGCGTGTCGCTATTGTGGCACTGCCAGGACGCGGTGAGCCGCCACTTGAGTTTAATCCGCTTGATATGAAGTGGTTTTATCAGAAGGGAATCTCACTAATCGCTGTTTCTGGTGCTGCAGGGGACCGTTTCCCCGACCAGACGCTACGGTTTACACGCCACCGGGAATGTCGGTTTGTACTTGATCTCATGGCGGCGGGGCGTTTGCGACCCAGCCAGTTGATCACACACCGATTTCCTTATGCAGAAATGGCAGAAGCTTATGAAATGGCGTTCCAGCGTGAAAAGGAGATGCTGGGCGTGATCTTCAATTGGAGCTAGTTGGTTTCGGCGCGCAGATTGATCGATCCATGTTCAAGAATCAAGCTTGCGCTGTAGCGTTTTTTGGAGAGTGGCCGCGCTGGACCGATCTGCGGCTAGTTCGCAGTAGATAGGTGCGGATGTAATCGGCCCAAATGTGCCGTCGTCAAGCTGAATCCAATTGGGATTCACACGGAGTCCGCGCGCATGTCGCGGAGCAGCGTTGCAAGTAGCCAGACCAGGTTTAGTGTTGAGTGATACAGTACAGCTGGGATACTGTTCGGAGTAGTAATTTGCCTTGTGCGACTGCAGGTGTCGCGATACATAGTTCGTCCAGGGTATTGATCCGCTCAATCTTGAACTCTCTCCCGACTGGCATCACAAAGGTGTTACCGCTTTCGTCGAGAAAAAACACTTTTCCGTTATATGCCCAGGGTGACGCAGTGAAACTTGCGCCTTTCGGAAAGCGTTTTCGATTGTAGACAAGTTCGCCTGTTTGGGCGTCATGGCAGGTGATCATGCCACGGTCGAGTAAGGTGTAATAGAGACCGCCGTACACGATTGGAGACGTATTGTAGGGCCCCATTTTTTGGAGTGACCAGACAATGGAGTCGTTTGACTCACGATCGTCGGTCAGGCCAATATCTCCCTTGGCACCCGGGCGTAATGCATAGACAGGCCGTTTGTTGTCTTGGAAGTAACCAGACGTAATATAAAGCAATCCGTCAGAGGTAAACGGTGAGGGAATCGTTAATACGGACATGCGTCCATCAAAGTGCCATAGCAGCGATCCGTCAGTGCCATAAGACCGGTTTTCGTTCTTGCCCGCGGTGACAATTTCAGTTCGGCCATTATGCTGCCAGACAAGGGGTGTCGCCCAAGTACTTTTCTCTTCACGGTTTACTTTCCAACGCGTCTTTCCGGTGGCCGCATCGATGGCAGAAATGTAGGAGGATTCCTGGTTATCGTAAACCATGATTACCTGACCATCGTGAACGACAGGCGATGCCGCTGCGCCGTAACCCCACATTGTCTTGCGCGCTTCGATCGGGTGATTCCATAGTGGCGTGCCATCAAAGTCATAACAATAAAGTCCGACATCACCGAACAGTACATAAAGTCGCTTTCCATCGGTGGTGGGTGTCTCAGCAGCATAGGTGCTTTTGGGATGACGTGGCACCTTCGGCTTGCCCTGATGTGCTTCACGTTTCCAGAGAACCTTGCCCGATTCGAGGCTGAGACAATAGACCATCCAATGGTGAACCGTGTCGGGCGGCGTTTCACGGCCACGTCCGAGATAGAGGCCGCCTTTTGGTTTTTCATAGTCTTCATCGCTGTGAACTGCTGAGATAAAGACGCGGTCTCCCCACACAATTGGACTTCCCCAACCCCAGCCCGGGATTGGGGCTTTCCATTTGATGTTGGCGTTCTGCCCCCAACTATCAGGAAGTCGTTCATCATCCGCTGCAACACCATTCGCATTAGGCCCGCGGAAACGAGTCCAATTCTCGTCTGATCCAAGAGCTTGGCTCGACAGGAACACCAATAGGCTCAATAACATGAAGGTACGCAACTCAGATCTCCAGCGAACAGGGGGATGGATTTGGCGACCTGATTTTGGTTGGGTCGCAATGTGTGATTCTGACAATCAGTGGCGTTCAGGGCAATAACCTGAGGCAGATTGTGGCACAGGTCATGGTGGTTGGCCACATCGGTTGTTGCGGATGGTGCCCCAAAACACGATCTCCCGGGAAGTGGCATCTTGAAATGGCCGAGAAGTCGAGGCCAGTTTATAATTTGGGAGTTGCAGCGAATTGTTGCCGACCGTTGCGGGCTGGCGAACGTCGATCTACCTTGACGTGCGGGATTTCAATGAAGAACTCTGAATCTTATCGTTTGTGCTGTCTGATGACCTGTTGGTTAATTGGCGTTGGACTTGTCGGCTGCCAGCCAGCAGCTGTTCCCCCGGTCGCCTTGAAGACCGCAACTCGTTTGCGCCATCCCGTGGCATTAGAAGTCGTCGATGAAGGGCGTCAATTATTGGTTTGTAACCAACGTAGCGGGAGCCTGAGTCTGATTGATCTTACGATTGGCGCTGTGGTTGCAGAACGCGATGTGGCTGACCAACTTTCAGATATGGCGTATGCGGCACAGCAGGACCTTGTTGTCGTACTCGATGAGCAGAATAATGAACTGCTCACCTTCCGAAAGGTTGGCTTGGACATGCGGCCTTTGGGCCACCTGTCTGTTCCGGCGAATCCGGTGAGTGTCACACTGCTCCCTGGTGGAAATGTCGCTTTCGTCGCCTCGCTTTGGGCGCAGCAGTTAACCAAGGTCGATCTTTCCCGTCCCGAGTCACCAAAGGTCGTTAGCAAGACGGACCTTCCTTTTGCACCCCGAGAACAGTATCTGCTTCCGGGAAGATCCGAGTTGATTGTGGCGGATGCATTTGGGGGTAGTTTGGGAGTCGTTGAGTCCGCATCGGGAAAGCTCCGGACGATCCATGAGTTGAACGCTCACAATTTGCGCGGATTCGCGCTGCTACCTGAACAACAAAAGCTACTCGTGTCTCATCAAACACTCATGAGTGAGAATGCGACGACGGAATTTGATGTTCATTGGGGTACCGTCATGGTGAACGTACTGGAATCTGTTCCCTTGACGGCTTTGACCGCAGTTGGGTCCAAGAAGCAGCGTGCTGCCAGACTGACTTATCTGGGTACGGCTGACCAGGCGGCAGGTGATCCGGACGAGGTACTGGTGACGAAGGATGGGCACCAGGTGATTGCATTCGCGGGTACTTCGGAGGTGGCCATTTATCGCCCCGGTAGTCGAGATAAATTTGAGCGTGTTACGGTCGGGCGTCGACCTGTTGCATTGGCATTGAATGCCACCGGAGACGCTGTTTTTGTGGCGAGTATGTATGAGGATCAGATTTCGTTGGTAGATGTGAAAACAGCCCGTATCAAACAGGTGATTTCACTTGGGTTACAGCCCGAGTTGACAGAACTGGACTGGGGGGAGCGTTGGTTTCACGATGCGAGTTTGTCTAGCGATGGCTGGTTTAGCTGTCACAGTTGCCATACGGATGGGTACAGCAATGGCCGTCTGAACGATAACTTTGGTGATGGCGGTACCGGGGCTCCCAAGAGAGTACTTTCACTCTCAGAAGTTTCACACACTGCGCCCTGGGCTTGGAATGGCCAGATGTTAGATCTCACTGAACAGGTTCGGAAGTCGATCAAAACAACGATGCGCGGTCCCGACCCGTCAGCAGAGCAGGTGGCTGCGATTGCGGCGTTTCTGGGAACTTTTCGCGCGCCGCCTGCACGTGACTCGGCACGCGGGACGATAGACCAGACCCTGGTCGCTACAGGCCAGGGTCTGTTTGCACGCTTGAGTTGTGTTGATTGCCATGCTCCCCCCTATTACACGACTCCCGAGTCCTATCGTGTTGATATTGCTGCTGGGGAAGCCCAGCAGGACTTCAATCCGCCTTCGTTGCTTGGTGTCAGTCAGCGGCGGTCTTTTTTCCATGACAACCGCGCGAACGATCTCAGAAGTGTGCTGGTGGACCACGGCCATGGGCTGGAAAATCCTTTGCCGAGCGACGATTTAGAGGCATTGTTGGCTTTTCTACTGAGCCTTTAGCACTCTGGTGTGGTGGCTGGCAGAACTGGCTGATCGGTCTGGCAGCCTTGGCGAAACGCTGACGGAGTTCGTGGGTGTATTCGTAAGTCATTGAAATGAAAGTAGATAGAGTATTCGTCGTGGGCGGGGTTGTCCCGGTTTGGGGTTCGCGGTTGAAGGGAGTTAGTCGCGCCATCACACTGGCACCGCGGGCAACGAACCGCGGTACCAGATCGGGCCAAGAAAACCATTGTCGGCATACCTGGAAACCGTTACTCTCTGTTTTGTGGGCCTGACTTGGGTTGGTCGGCCTGACTTGCTTCGTAGGGAATGATTTCCATGTTGACGATTCCCGGACCGGCCGCTCGTTATTGTGATGGGATTGCCAGGCGTTCGTTTCTGAAAATTGGCGGCCTGGGATTTGGTGGCGCGTCTCTGGCTGACCTGCTTCGTGCCGAAAATTCCGAGAGTGTGGGGAACCGGCAAAAGTCGATCATCATGATCTTGCTTCCAGGTGGGCCCCCGCACCTGGATATGTTTGATATGAAACCGTCGGCGCCGGCCGAGATTCGTGGGGAATTTCAGCCCATTGCCTCCCGGGTTCCGGGGATTGACGTTTGCGAACTAATGCCCCGGACTGCCGGGATCATGGATAAGTTGGCGGTTGTACGTTCTTTGCACGGTGGCCTCAATGACCACAATCTTCACCAATGTCTGACCGGATGGGAGACGCATCCCCAGCAAGGTGATTCAGTAGCACGGCCTGGATATCCGCCCGGTGGCTGGCCCTCATTTGGTGCGGCGGTGTCCAAGTTGCAGGGATCTCAGCACCCCGGCGTTCCACCCTTTGTCAGCCTTTCACCTCCCAACGCCGAATCAACCACACGTGCGTCTTTGAACCAACCTGGATTCTTGGGTATTGGCCACGCTGGATTTGAACCCAATCGACGGAAAAGGAACGACGTTGTCTATAAGTCTGGAGTTTCCCAGAAGCAGGTGAAGCGAGATGCGGAATCTTCTGCCGACATCGTTCTCACGGACATCAGTCTTGATCGCCTGGGAGATCGGCGCAGATTGTTGACTTCCTTCGATCGATTGCGCCGGCGAGTCGACGCCAGCGGTGTCATGGAAGGTATGGATGAAATCAATCGGCAGGCGCTGGGTATCCTCACTTCTGGTCGCCTGGCGAATGCTTTGGCGTGGCGGAACGAAGAAGTTGCGTTGTGCAAGAAATATGGAATTCCAGATTCGGCCATGCCTGTGTTGGGGGGCGCGGAACTCTTGAAACAGTTCCTGGTTGCTCGCCGGTTGGTTCAAGCAGGGGTCCGCTGTGTGACGTTGGCATTCAGCCAGTGGCCTTTAGAGCGAATGAGTCGCGGTGGATTCAACTGGGACTGGCACAGTCAGAACTTCAAGAATGCCCGTGATACTTTGCCAATGCTGGACGTCGGTTTAAGTGCCTTGGTTGAAGATCTGGCTGCCCAAGACATGCTTGAGGATGTTTCGGTTGTGATGTGGGGTGAATTCGGACGAACTCCCAAGATCAACAATACAGCAGGCAGAGACCATTGGCCCAACGCAGGATCAGTGTTGCTCGCTGGTGGTGGCATGAAAGTCGGGCAAGTTGTCGGTTCGACAAATCGTCTCGGAGAGCATCCGCAGGACCGGCCCGTTCATTTTCGAGAGGTATTTGCCACGCTGTACCATCAGTTGGGTATCAATGCCAGTCACACGACGTTGTCGGATTTGCGTGGCCGGCCTCATCCGCTTGTAGATGGTCGGCTGCCAATTCGAGAACTGGTTTGATTGTCTGCGTGTTGCCTTGGCAAGGGCATTTACGATAGTCCCCCGGGCAATCCATGGGACCAGCA
>CAZITS010000071.1:9896-12674 GCA_964542185.1 uncultured Pirellulaceae bacterium | reverse complement strand
ATTGGTTTCGGAGTGGGATGGTCGTGGGCAGGTTGTGTTTGGCAGGTGGACTGACGGTCGCTTGGAACACGTTCTTGATTAGCGGTGTTGTGCGGAGTAGCTCACCGGCTGTCTTACGGGATGCCCTTTGCTTGTCTGAGTGGTGCGCAGGCAGTTAGCCCTTGTGAGGCGCACGCAACGCGCGTTTCAACAATTTGCCGGTTGGACCCTTGGGGAGCTCATTCCGAATCTCAACGATCCTGGGGTATTTGTAGGCTGCGACATGTTGCTTGCAGTAGTCCACTAACTCATCAGGAGCTACGTGATGATCTGCTTTCAGCGAAACAATCGCTTTGACCTCTTCACCGTAACGGTCATCTGATACTCCAATGACTGCCGCTTCTTTGATCGCAGGATGTGTGTACAGCACCTCTTCTATTTCTCGCGGGTAAACGTTGTAGCCGCCCCGTAAGATCATGTCCTTCTTGCGGTCGACGATGGAAATGTCGCCTTCCGAATCGATCGTTGCGATGTCGCCAGAGTGAAACCAGCCGTCTGTAAGGGCTTCGGCAGTGGCTTGTGGCTGTTGGAAATAGCCTTTCATGACATTAGGGCCGCGGATCAGGAGCTCGCCTCGCACGCCATCGGGTACCACGCACCCTTCGTCATCAACTATCTGGAATTCGACGCCATCTATGGGCTTTCCGATTGTCCCTGCTTTGCTTGTTTCATCGAGTTTCTGCATTGCAGCCAGAGGGGAGGTTTCGGTAAGTCCGTATCCTTCTTGTATCGCGACGTTGAAACGAGTTTCAAATTGACGTTTGATCTCAATCGGTATGGGGGCGCCACCTGACACGCAGAACTGCAGACTGGACAAGTTGGCTTTTGCATTGTCATCGTCGTTTAACAACGCAAAGTACATCGTTGGTACCGCAGGGAAAAACGTCACGCGGTCACGTGCGATTACTTGCATGGCTTCAGTGGCAGTGAATCGCTTCAGGTAAGTGATGGCTCCCCCGCCAAACAACATTCCGTTTTGGATGTTGGTTTGTCCGAACGTGTGGTACAGCGGCAGGGCGGCCAGGCCCACATGACCGGGTCCCAGGATGTTGATTTGATCAGGCCAAAGACTAAATCCCCTCTCTGAAATATATTGTGCGTTGTAGTAGAGATTGAAGTGAGACAACTCTGCCCCTTTCGGGGTTCCTGTGGTGCCGCTTGTATATTGGATCACTGCCGTGTCATCCGGCATGGTAGGGAATACTTCAGCTTCAGCCTCCTCTGCAACCAGTTTTTCAAAGGGGATGGCGTCGGAGTTTGCGGCGATACTGTTACCAAAATCAATCGAGATCAAGTGTCTGCAGTTCGGTACACGATTGAACGCGGTCAGGCCGGTTGCCTGGCAATCGCCATGCACGATGAGGGTTGTCGCCTCACTGTTGGTCAATTGAAACGTCAGCTCATCCGCAGATTGCAGTGTGTTGAGTGAGACGACTACGGCACCCGCATAAAGAATTCCGAAATAACTGATCGTAAAAGCCGAGCAATTCGGAGACAGCAACGCGACGTGGTCACCATTTCCAACATTCAGGTCGTGCAATGCACCAGCGAGCCGACGGGCAAGAAGGTCGACTTCTGCGTAGTGGAACTGACGAGAGTTTTCGATCAACGCGATCGTCTCAGGATGTTTCCCGGATGAATGAGCCAACAACGCCCCGAGATTGAGTGTCATGTGTAACGATCCACTTCAGTTAGCAGTGCCCGGGTTTATGGTGTTTTTACGAGAAGTTACCATCGATGTGCGCGAAGTACTGAAGTATATCGACTGCGCCTCTCGACGTCGGTAGTTAGGCGAGGTACCAAGTAAGGTAGTGTGATACGAGGTCAGGTGGGCGATCAAGGAATCAGGTTTCAGGTGGAGTGTGAAAGTAACTGGTATGACGACGGCCGACTCGCAGCAATCGAACCCTGATAACGCACAAATAAAGACATTGACGAGGTACACAGACCTGGCCAATCGCCAGGCACTGTATCACGTACTACGTTTGGCTCGATCGTTTGGTGTGTTTGACATACTGGAACGCGGTCCGTGCACAGTTGAGACGTTGGCCGCATCCTGTGATGTTGATCTGGAAACAATCCGTGCAGTGGTTTATCTGTTGTGCCACTTGGAGGTGGTTGAACAGTATGGCGATGACATCGCACTCGCTGCAGTGATGCGGTTGCGGAGTGATATGAACCCCGATTTTGGACAGACTCAATGGGAACGGCTGGTGGGGCTAGCGGACAGTGAGAATATTGCTCGGGGCGAGGGTAGCGCGGAGCAGACGCGGCGATCGTATCGTAATCGTATGTTTGAACGGGAATGGACCTTGACGCCGTCGGCCCTCGAATTGGCCCGCGTTCTGGGAATCGGCTCCCAGCGTTGCGGTCTGCAAATTCTTGATTGGGGTTGCGGAACGGGGATTTGGGGATTGACGCTGGCTCATCGTGACGTTCAGGCCAACGTGACGATGGTCGATTGGCCAGAACCGATGGAGACGGTTGAGGGAATGGCCGAGAGTATCGGCATTGCGGATCGTGTGACATGTGTGGCGGGGGAATTTTCAGAGGTGAATTTGCCGGAGGATCGGTTTGACCTGGTGTTGCTCGCAAATCACTTGCAGCTTGTAGCTCCGACTGCGTGGACGGTTTTATTGGAACGCATAAGGGCCTTGTTGAAAGTCGGTGGCGAAATTGCCGTGATCGATGTGTTTGAGGGACAGGAGGCGGGTGACGTGACCCGCAATGTATTGGCTC
>CAZITS010000071.1:0-9886 GCA_964542185.1 uncultured Pirellulaceae bacterium | reverse complement strand
TTTGTAGTCCAACAGTGCTGCAGGAACAGCTGGCAGCCAATCGGTTTGGCAAACCCGGATATCGCCACTTGGAGGTGCCGCCTTACCTCTTTGGCGTTATGTTAGCTGCCAAGGAACTGCCGTAGGGGGCGCTCTGTAAAGGGTCGTGAGCACGAGACGTGTCGGTCTCACTCCGATCTCGATGCGTTCGACTTCAGTTTATTGATGGAACGATCGCGGGCTGATTCAGGTGTTTTCCTGGGTCTTCCCGTTTGGTTGGAAATGAGAAGTTCGGTAAGTTATTGCTGAGTTGTTGGGACCTAACCGCGATCTGGCCGTGCGATCATTATTACGCCCGTTGTTATTGATCGGTGTCTTGCTTGTAGTCCTGCTGTTGCCGTTCTTGGCGGTTGGCAATCAGCTGGACCAGTGGTTCGATGAGTGGAGTGCGGCTCCACCTGCCCGACATATTACTGCCCTGGTGGTGATTGGTATTCTCTCGACGGACATTCTACTACCCGTTCCATCGAGCGGTGTTAGTACACTCGCGGGCTGGCAATTAGGGACCATCTGGGGCACGCTGGCTTCCTGGGTCGGTATGACGTTGAGTGCCGCAATAGGGTTTGCGCTGGCACTGTCCTGCGGTCGTTGTTTTACGCGATGGTTTGTTGGTGAAGAAGAGCTAAAGCGAATGAAGGCGACTAGCGATCGACTAGGACCGCTGTTCTTGATTGTGATGCGGGGCGTACCGGTGCTGGCTGAGGCCAGTGTGCTATTAGTTGGCGTAAATCATCTGCAGTGGAAACGTTTTCTGCCACCTGTTTTGGTGAGCAACTTTGTCATATCTCTCGTCTATGCGGCGGTTGGGAATGTAGCGGGCCATCGACAAGAAATGACGCTGGGTATCGCGATTGCGGTGGGTTTGCCGATCGTCCTTGGATTGGTTGTGCGTCGCTGGTTGGTCTCACAATAGAGCGAAGGTGTTATTGCCCATGCGCAACGCCCAGTTCCATTTGATTTTGTTGGTTTGCTGCGCACATGCGTTAGTCCACATCTATGAGTTGTCGTTGCCTAGTGTGGAGCAGCAGATTGCTGATGAGTATTACGGGGGTGATGCGGTACGCGGAAAACTCCTGACGGGACAGATGTCGAATAGTTGGCGTTTTACGTGGGGATTCGGTGCACTGGGAGCAGGATGGCTGGTGGATCGTTACGGTAGCCGACAGATGTTGGCGGTCTATCTCACTGGTTGTGGTGCTCTTTGTATAGCGGTTGTCTGGTGTCAGACGACGGTATCGCTGTTTGTGGTGATGTTAGCAATGGGAGCGTTCGCGAGTATTTACCACCCTGCCGGATTGGCGTTCATTTCACATTCATCAAGTGCTGCTGATCGCTCCAGGGCATTAGGGATGCATGGAGTGTTCGGGTCTTTGGGGATTGGATTTGCACCTTTCGCAGCAGCCTTAATTCTTGATTCAGGAATGAGCTGGAGAGCCGTTTATGGCTGGCTTTCCGTGCCTGGTGTCTTCCTGGGAGTAACCTTTGTCTGGATTTCCTGGCGCCATCGATCATCCGCAGATGTCAATGTGGCACCTTCGGATTCAGATACCGTTGTGCCGCGTTGGCGGTCGTTTTTTACGTTGACTGTCTTTGCCATGCTGCAGGGATTCATTTATGCCGCGGTGTTTAGTTTCTTGCCTCGCTATCTTAGCGAAGTCCCGGACTGGACACCCCAAGTAGAATCTTTGAATCAGGTGCAGGCAGAACAATTGGACCGTTCTAGTGATGAGGAAATATCACGTTACACATCAACCGGCATGTGGTGGGCGATGCCTGTGTTGTTGAGCGGTTGCGTGGGACAGTTTGTTGCTGGACGCTGGGCGCGCCCAGCATGGCTGGAAAAACAGCTTGTTGCAGTTGTTGTTTTGAATATTCCGTTCTTGTTATGGATGAGTGTTGCTGATGGTATGCTCCGCGTGTGGGCGTCAGCGGGTTTTGCACTCGTTCATTTTATGCACCAGCCGATATACAACAGCTTGATTGCACAGTACACGCCGCTCGCGCGTCGCAGTATTTGTTATGGATTCAGTTTCGCGGCAGGGTTAGGGTTGGGTAGTGTAGGTGCCCTGTTTGCCGGATCGAGTCCCAGTGATCGAGTCACCTATTTGGCACTGGGATGTACCGCAGGCCTTGCCGCATTCGTCGGATTGGAACTCGTCCGCCTGAATGTCTATTTCGTATCTCGACGACTTGAAGGTAAAGACTAGCGTCTTCTGGACTTTCTGCACTCTCACAGCATTGCCTATAGTGCAGTTGAGTTGATTCAGAGTTGTTCTTGCCAGGAAAGGTGCGTTTGATGTGGGATTCGTAACGGTGGATTTTCCTGCTGTGTTGCGTCAGGCTTTGGGTAGCTGCTTGCCTGGTGTCCGGGCGCATCGCCAGTATGCACCAGAACTCGCCTATGGCCGACATCAAGGTCCCCAGTCGGCAGATGCGCGGGAAGCCGCTGTGTTGGCCTTGTTTTTCCCACGCGACCAGATTTGGACTCTGGTGTTAACTTTGCGGCCAGACCATCTTCCGGATCATCCGGGGCAGGTTAGTTTTCCAGGTGGTGCGTTAAAAGCAGGTGAGTCCGCAGAGCAGGCAGCGCTGCGAGAATTGAATGAAGAGCTGGGTGTTGCCACGGAACATGTTGAATTGGTTGGGCGGTTGTCACCCATTTATGTGTTCAATAGTAATTTCAGCGTCCAGCCTATCGTAGGAGTCCTGGATGAATCGCCGATATTTCGGAGAGATGCATCCGAAGTTGCTGAAGTGATTGAGGTGCCACTTGCGGCTCTACTCAAGTGGGCGCCAGAGAAGATGCCATGGAGATTGCCGCCATCAGTTTCTTTTACGGCCCCGGCAGTTTCCTGGCAGCGTAAGAAAGTGTGGGGTGCGACATTGCTGATTCTGGGAGAGTTGATCGAGCTGCTACGAGAGAACTCCGCCCAGGATACAGTTGATGCGAAGATTGAAAGTAAGAAGCACCACGTCGAGGAGGACTGAGTCGTATTTCTGTGATGTTCTTGTGAAAAAAATACGAGGCCCGACCTCACAAGGAGACCGGGCCTCGCGTGCTCGCAAAATCATCGATAGGTGATCTTGTCGAGTGAGTGGCTGTTTGTTGACAGCCCGCCAGCTGTCACTAGAAACAGCCACCTCGTTGGCTACTACTCGAAGCAGATTCCACAGACCACCTCCTTTCTACTAAAGTAACCCCACACCGGTCGCGGCAGCCATAGAAGGCGACCACTCGGTGGGCCTCTAGTCCATCGCGCCGCGTCAGCGCGATCTTTATCATTTAATGATTGGCACAATTGGGGTAAATGGCAAGGCGGATTTTTATTTTCTGTGTGGTCGTCCGCCAAACTTCCCCAAATCTTCAGCAGACGTTCCAGATTCTCTCTGCAGTAATGTAAATCAAGACGTCTGTTTTTCTTGCTTGCCAGTGACTGCTCAGGATGATCTTCACGTCATCATCGAATAGCCAATGGTCGCATCGTAAACCCGGCGGTGGAGCCGGCGATCTTATTCGTGATTCCGACATAGCAAAACTCGTAAACATTGTCTTTCGCCAGATCTTCCAGATAGTGGAATTCGGCGATGTGGACACCTTGTTCAACGAGCAAATATTTGTGGACTGGGATAAAGGAGTCGGAGCCTTCTGGCGCGGGACTTACCTCCAATCCACTTGTGTCGGATCCGATCATAATCGCCCCAAACTTTTCGACCAGATATTTGGCCGTTGGCAGGGTTATTCCTGCAGAGTCTGCGTCCGTTAGTGCGGGATGGTCGTCCCCGTCTTTGCCCCAAAGGCTCAGAGTTCCAGTGCGAAACAGAACAACATCACCGGGACGCAGAGTAACTCCTTGGGCCTTGATGGCGTTATCTACATCTTGAGGAGAGATGCCGTAGTGTGGTGGAAGCGTTCGGACTTTGTGCAGTTTCGCAATATCGAGCATGATTCCACGACCGATTACCGGTGGAATAGTCGTTGCATCACACTTTCGAACGCCAAAGTCACCCCCCCATTCAGCTTCCTTGTATCCGTTGTACCAGTGATGGTCTTTGCCGACGGTAACATGAGCCAGCCCATCGATCTGCGTAGCCACATTGTCATTGATGAACAGCGCGCAGCTGTGCCAGCGTGTGCCGCTTGAATTGACTTCTGGCCGAATGAAATCATGGTCTTTCTGTCGTGACGTTCCCTCGGGCGTCCTGAATGTCATAATCTCACCTGGAGAGTGGCCAGGCCATTTGAAACTATTGCGGCTGTAAGTGATTCCCAAGTCATACACCTTGCCTTTGTCGGCGAGTTGCAACGCCGCTTTCGTGGTGTGTTCATTGAGGGCGTTGAGTGCTCCAACTTCGTCATTCGGCCCCCAGATCCAGCCCCAACCCACACCGGGTTTCCAACCAGATATCGTCGCCGATGCAGGTTTGTTACCCTCGGCATGGGGTTGGGCGGATAGCCAGGTGATAGCGATTGCTGCCGACAGAGCTGCGACCAACAAATCTCGTGAGCTAATCATGATTATCTCCTGCAGGGTTTTGCGAAAGTGTGAGTCGACGTTGGCAGTCTCTGACGATATGTTCCGCCCAAAGATGACCTTTAAAGCGGTCGGTACTTGCAGTCGGCGCCCGGTGTCTTTCCCCACCCGAGGGTGAGGTGTCAAGCTGATCGACGTAGTCTTGTAATCGTTGACTCTGGTCGTCATTGCGGTTGGTTGGCGTAGATTCGATTTGTTTCAATTCATGCCTCGCGAGGCGAACGACGAACGCAACCTGTTTGGACTTTTCTGGTAAAGCACCAAAGGCATCTACGAGTTGCTGAAAGCGTTTCCGAGCCAGGTCCAGACTAGATTGGCGCGTTCGCCAGGCGAGCAGGAATGCCTGTTCCTCAGGAGGCAGAAACGCGATGCCGCCGAGTTTTCTGGTTTGACGTTCCAATCGCCGTGCGTGTTTGATGGCTTCGATTTCGGTGAGCCACTCCTGCACAAGCTTGGAACGGGATTTGTTCTTCGATGTTTTCAGGAAAGACCGCATTTTGGACTCTTGCAACCGCAGATCGTCAGCCCCAGTCTCGTGGGCATCTGAAATCTGTTCAAATTGCTCTTCGACGGACTCGGGCGAAAGCGTGTTGACAACCGCCCAGATCGTTCCTGCAACGACTGTAATCAGGGCAATCGCAGGTAGTAAAGTGTTCCAGGGAAGCGCGGCTGTGGCTTGCGACCAGGTTGCGGAAGTTCCTGCTCGCTTTGCTTCGACACTGGTGAAATCGCGGCGTTTGCGACGGGCAAACCCTGGTTGTGTCGACTGGCTTCCGGGTGTGTTTTGATTCTTGGTTGGTGCTTCAGAAGGTCCCTGGTTGCGTTCGTTGGTGGCGTGGCCATAGCCAACAGGCAGGGTTGGCTGCAGGGCGATTTCCGAGTCAGAAAAATCGACTTGTTCGAGATTAACTCCTTGATTCAGTTCCTCGGGTCTGAGCGGTTCTTCGACTTGAGTATCTCCTGAGAGTGCCAAATCCATGGCCCGTAGTTGCCTGGCAACCAGTAGTGGTGTCGCAATGCGTTTGGTGGGATCTTTGTGGAGCAACTCACGAATGATCTCGTCAAATTCCTCAGGTACTTCCGGTACGAGTGTTCGGATCGATGGAACTTCGTCGAATTGCATCCGATGAAGAACTTCCGCAGCGTTTGCGCCAAGATAGGGAGGGCGGCCACTTATCAACGCGAAGAGAACTCCACCCAGCCCGTAAAGATCTGTTTTCGTAGATACCGGTTTTCCGGTGGCCTGTTCCGGCGACATGTAGTCAGCAGTTCCCAGCGCGCTCCCATCCGCTGTCATGTGGCTCGCCCCGAACAGTTTGGCGATGCCAAAGTCCGTCAGCTTGATGTGTTCGTCAGACGTGTACAGCAGGTTGGATGGTTTGAGGTCGCGATGGATGACTCCATGATCATGCGCATGTTTCAATGCATCGCAAATTTGCATTCCGATGCGGGCGGCCTCACGCCACTGAAACCTGCGGCCAGTTCTTAGCTCTTGTTGCAGGTTTCGACCTTCGACGAGTTCCATCGAGTAAAATAAATGGCCGTCATGTTCACCGAAACCAATCAAGCGAACGATATTTTTGTGATCGAGTTTTTCGAGTGTTTCGATTTCAATTTGAAATCGCTCTCGAAAACGCTCGTTTTCACCCAGTACTACTGAGAGTACTTTGACGGCAACGTTTTGACCGGTCTCGGTATGGACCCCGGAGTAAACCGTGCCCATTCCGCCTCGGCCAATCGTGCGTTCTATACGGTACGGTCCGAGCTGCTCGAATGGCATCGGTCAACGATTGGTCAGAATTCATCTGGAAGTGCAAACGAATCGCCGTCCATAAAGATTCGATTGTCACCGTTTGTCAGTTGCGAATCGAAGGCACGGACAGTCGCGAGGTCGTGCACGCCCTATTCAATTAGACGCGCTACGTTCTATCAAGTAATTGTACGGTGGGTGGCGCAGAAGTGAAATAGAATGACAACCAGTTGATGAAATATAAGTAGGTGTCCTCAGATTGTCATACATCGTTGGTCTTCAATGATCTGTCGAGCCCAGTACGGTTTTCAGAGCGCGGTGGGTTCATCAGGCGTAACATAGGCTGCGGTTAATCCACCGTCGACGGAGAAATCGGCGCCTGTGATGTAAGAGGATTCGTCTGAAGCCAGAAAAAGCGCTGCCTGCGCCATTTCAGAAGCTTCGCCAAACCGGCCCATTGGAACATGTACCAGACGCCGTTGCCGCTTTTCTTCCGTGTCGAGGTAGTCCATCAACATTTTGGTTTTCAGAGGACCAGGGCAAAGTGCGTTGACTCGGATATTCTGACGTGCATGGATAATGGCCAATTCTCGAGTCATCGCCAGCACCCCTCCCTTGGACGCTGTGTAAGCAATTTGTGGTGTTGCCGCACCCAGAATTGCAACAAAGGAAGCGGTGTTGATGACCGAGCCGCCACCTGCCCGCTGTAATGCGGGGATTCCGTATTTGCATCCGAGAAAAACACCCTTCAAATTGACCTCCATGGTGCGATCCCAGATGGCTTCTTCGGTGGTGATTGCGTCGGCGTCCTCGCCGAGCATGATGCCAGCGTTATTGAACAGGATTTGCAGTTTGCCAAATTTCTTTTCGGCATGTTCGATCATCTGCTGACTGCCATCCGAGGAGGCTACGTCAGCATGGAAATAACTCGCATGGCCTCCTTGTTGGTGGATCAACGCTACGGTTTCTTCGCCGCCAGTGTCATCGACGTCGACGGCAATAACGGCGGCACCGTTTTCAGCGAACAGTAGTGAGGCAGCGCGTCCGATGCCACTGGCGGCACCTGTAATTAGTGCGACTCTATCGCTTAATCGCATCGTTGTCTTCTCCGTGCGGTTGGGCGTTATACGCCTGTTTGACAAGCTCGTCGAATAGACGCTGTTGAGATTGTTCGTTAGCAGCAGTCAATTCAGGATGCCACTGGACTCCAACAAGCCAAGGGTGTTCTTTCATCTCGCAGGCTTCGACTACGCCATCGGGCGCGCGGGCTACAACACGCAGGTTTGGCGCGACACGATCAATGGCTTGATGATGCCATGACATTGGGGATAACTGTGTTGTGCCGAGAATCGTTGCCAGTTTTGAGTCGTTTGCGACGACAACATCGTGAGGAATCGGGTTTCGTGGAGGTCTGCGGTGGTGGATTTGTTCGCCGATATCATCGGGAAGATGGGTATAGAGTGATCCACCACACGCCGTATTGATAATTTGGATGCCACGACAGATCGCGAGAGTAGGCAGTGGCTTTTCAATCACGGCCTGGGCCAGAGAGATTTCCAGTTCGTCGCGTTCGTGATCAACCATGTATATTTCTGCATGAGTCGAGCCCTGGTAACGCGTTGGATCGATATCACCACCACCGGCCAGAATGAGTCCAGCCAGCTGGTCAAGTAAGTGATTGGTATTACATTCGCCAGGCGGAATGAGCAGCGGCAAGCCCCCAGCTCGGCGCACCGCCTCGACGTACTCGATGGGCAATTTGAGTTCATTTTGTTCATCGCGGGCATACGTGGTGATGCCGATGACAGGCGGGAGATTCATATGCGCTCGAAATACCGGATTCGCTCCCAGTCGGTGACGGCCTGGTCGAAGGCTGCTTGTTCCGTTCGATAGAAATGCAGGTAGTGCTCGACCACTTCGTCGCCGAGCGCCGCGCGAGCCAGCGTGCTATTTGCGAGAGCATCAATGGCCTCATTCAAGGTCTTGGGTACATGGGGAACATTTTCCGCGTTGTACACATTTCCAGACAGACAGTCGGGAGGTTCGATTTGATTTTCGATTCCTCGGAGTCCGGCTGCCATAGCGGCGGCGTAGGCCAGGTAGGGGTTGCAATCAGCGCCTGGGATCCGACATTCCACGCGCAAGCTCTGGCCGCGGCCAACGACCCGGAACCCTGCGGTACGATTGTCGTAACTCCATGCCAGTCGCGTGGGCGCCCAGCTGCCCGACTGAAACCGCTTGTAAGAATTGATTGTTGGGGCGAAGAAGACCATCAATTCGCGAGCATGGCGGATCCAGCCACCTAGAAACCAACGAAATAGCTCGCTACAGGACACCTCACCTAGTGTTTGATTGCCTGCAAAGGCGTTGGTGTCCTGCTGCCAGAGACTCAGATGAATGTGACAACTTGAGCCAGCTTGCTCAGCTGCATATTTGGCCATGAAGGTAACACTGGTATTGAGTGAATCAGCGATCTCCTTGAGGCATTGCTTGTAGAGCGTATGGCGATCAGCCATTGCCAGTACATCTGTGTAACGCAGGTTCAGTTCATGCTGCCCCAGGCCCCATTCGCCCTTGGTGCATTCGACAGGGATGCCTGACTCTTGAAGCGCTCGGCGGGCAGCCGCGTTAAGAGGTTCGCTGCGAGTGCCTTGGAGAAGATGGTAGTCTTCCAGGTACTGGCCATTCGCGCGTAGTTGTTGGAATTGTTTACGGTTTGCTTTTTGGTAGCTGTCGCGAAAGATGTAGTACTCGAGTTCGGAACCGGCTTTTGCGGTCAATCCATGTTCTGCAGCTTTACGAATTTGCTTGCGCAACATGGAACGCGGAGCGACGTCCACCTCTTTATGGTCTTTGTCGTTCTGTAAATCACAGATCACGATCGCTGTTTCATTAAGCCAGCGGGCGTGACGTAGCGTTGTCAGGTCAGGGACAAGGTGGAAGTCGCCGTAGCCCTGTTCCCAATTCGCGAAGGAATAACCAGCAACGGGTTCCATTTCCATGTCAACGGTCAACAAGTAATCGCAGCCGTGTGTCCCTTCCTGGGCAACCGATTCCAGGAAAAAATTTGCATCGAAACGTTTGCCCATCAGGCGACCGTAAAGATCGGGAAACGCAGTAATCACTGTGGAAATAGCGCCCGTGCGGACAAGATTTCGAAGTGATTCCAAGTCGAGCATGCCAGTGGATTCGTTCATAATTGCACGACACAAGTTAGCGGTGAATGTGCGGGCTAGTCGTCAAGTCCGGTGAACAATGATCTAACAAAAGGGGATCATGCCTGCTGGCACGCCATTGCCACGATAAGTATTTGGGTGCGCAGATCAGAGGGTGCAATTCTCAGCAGCACGCCTTGAGCTGACGCGTGCCTGCCTGGCTATGGGTTGCCTCAGGGGTCCTGGAAGAAGCATTGAATCGGCTTGGAAGGCTGGACGCCAGGTTGTAGCGTCCGGGTTTCCAGCGGTTCAATAATCTAATACACGGCTGGCATTGTCGTCCAGCAGTGCGTGATTTCGTCAACGAACAGATGCACGCTCAACGCGATCTTTTTCCGTTGCGTTTGGAC
>CAZITS010000070.1:0-12700 GCA_964542185.1 uncultured Pirellulaceae bacterium | reverse complement strand
CCACTAAAACTGACCAAGGGTGTCACTTTGTCCGCCGGATCGCCGAAAATAGAAATTGCCTATTTGCTAGAAGGCCTACCAGTCGACCACCCACTTCACTTCGCAGTCGAATTCAACTTTGCTGGCTTACCAGCCGGGAACGACGACCGGTACTTTCACCAGGAAGACCGGCGACTCGGACCACTGGAAACACTACTCGATCTGGAAAACATCCAGGAAGTGGGAATGATCGATGAGTGGCTGGGAATTGACGTGCGTTGGTCGGCAAATCGCCCAACGCATCTTTGGGCGCATCCTGTTGAAACCGTAAGTCAATCCGAATCCGGATTCGAGCTAGTCCATCAATCGGTTGCACTGCTACCGCATTGGCTTGTCCAAGGAGATGACGAAGGGCGTTGGAGCGTCGCAATGGAAGTCACGCTCGACGTTGACCCAGTATCCTTCACAAGGACCGTTGCAGCCGAATTGGCTTCTCACTAAACCTCTTTACCTGTAGTGGCTTGCGTTGTTTCAACTCGACACCAGGCAACGCGACTGTTGCTAGCTTAGAATATTCGCATACCCGCTCGTCGGTCTCCCGTGGGCAACGATCTCACTGCACTAGCTGTCCATAAGCCAAGCAGCACGCTTCTCTGACTCAGTGACTTTCCTGCCCCGCCAAAGCTCCCCAATCGACTTCCAACTCTGCCTCAAGACTGCCGTGCCGCAAGCGTGCGATGACTGGTGGGACACACCGTTGTTCCAATTCACGCCAGTTCGTGTCACGGCTGATATCTTCAGATTGTTCGACCTGGTTCAAAACCACACCCGCGAGTGCAAGACCACCGCGAAATGTGGCCGCAGTGATCAACGTCTGTAATGTCTGATTGATAGTACCAATCCGATCAGGAGTGACAACAATCAGTGGATACCCAAATTCGAAAATCAGATCCGCGACATAATCGTCGTCCGAAAGCGGCGACATAAGGCCACCAACTCCTTCGACCAATACGATGTCTGAACTGTCCTTCCAGGGCTCCAAACCAGTTCGCAGTAACGTTACGTCAACCTCCCGTTGTTCAGCGCGCGCTGCCAGGTGAGGTGCAAGTGGCGCCGAAAACTCTTGCGGGCAGACATCCTCCAAGGTTAGCGGACAACCAGCAGCACGCCACAAATACTGGGAATCGGTGGCGTTTCCCTCATCGCAACCGCTACCAGCGGGTTTATAGACACCGACTCGGAGCCCTTGACTCGCCAGTTGTCTGGCAATCAAAGCCGTCAAATACGTCTTGCCAACGCCGGTGTCGGTCCCTGTAATAAACAGACCGGGGGGATTCATCATATTCCTCTGGAGCTTGATGTACTCTGTCTTAAGCCTGGCAATGTCACCAGCACGGTACTAGAAGTCATGTCTACCACTCCAAACTCAAACAACGTTGTCAGGTTAGGCATTGTACAGATGTCATGTGTTGCAGATCGAGAGGTTAACGTTGCCAATGCACTGCAACAGGTTGCCCAACTCGCCGCGCAAGGTGCACA
Organism: uncultured Pirellulaceae bacterium; assembly: GCA_964542185.1. Classification (GTDB taxonomy): domain Bacteria; phylum Planctomycetota; class Planctomycetia; order Pirellulales; family Pirellulaceae; genus UBA9264. The sequence goes on along the minus strand of CAZITS010000070.1, from coordinate 11,182 downwards.
AATAGTCTGCCTGCAAGAACTCTTTGCTGGACAGTACCCATGCCAGGCGGAAGACCACCGCAAATTCGATGAAGCAGAGTCGATTCCGGGACCTACCAGTCGAGCTCTCGCCGCCACTGCGGAAAAGTGCGGCGTGGTCATCGTAGGTTCGTTGTTTGAACGTCGAGCCCCAGGTGTCTACCACAATTCGGCAGTAATTTTCGACGCCGATGGCAGTTTTCTGGGATGCTATCGCAAGATGCACATTCCAGACGATCCGCTGTACTACGAAAAGTTTTATTTTACTCCAGGTGATCTGGGGTTTCGCACATTTGCCACACGCCACGGAAAAATCGGGGTCGGAATTTGCTGGGACCAGTGGTTTCCCGAAGCCGCCAGGTTGATGGCCCTCTCTGGGAGCCAAATCCTGCTGTATCCAACGGCGATCGGCTGGCTGCCAGACGAGAAGCAGACCTTTGGTGCCGGCCAATTTGACGCCTGGCAAACGGTCATGCGCAGCCACGCAATCACCAATGGTGTGTTCGTTGCCGCCGCCAACCGCGTCGGAACCGAAGACAATCTTGAATTCTGGGGTGGTAGCTTCGCCGTTGATCCCACAGGAGTAATTCTGGCGCAAGCGTCACAACAAAATGAACAGACAATCCTTGTTGAATGCAATCTTGCACAGGTCGATGCAACAAGGACCCACTGGCCCTTCCTGCGAGATCGACGGATCGACGCATATGGAGGACTACTCAAACGGTATTTAGATGATGACGGAGCAACTGCTACCGAATAATTTCACCCATCGTTGGCCAGCGGAATGGGAACCCCACCGGGCCACATGGCTGTCGTGGCCCCACAATCGCGCTACATGGCCCGGTTGCTTTGATTCAATCCCACCCCTGTTTGCGCATTTCGTCCAGTTGCTCGCAGACCACGAACCAGTCGTCATCTTGATCGGCGATGGCTCCTGCGCTGATCAGGCGCGTGAACTCGTGGGAAACCTGCAGAATGTAACGTTGTTGCCGTGGCGCACTAACGACGCCTGGATGCGAGACTATGGACCGACTTTCCTGCAAGCCATTGACGATCACCCTGACGTGCTGATCCAGTGGCAATACAACGCCTGGGGTGGAAAATACCCACCCTGGAAACTGGATGGTCAAGCCTCCAGGATGATTTCACGAAAACTCGACTATCGATCAGTTACCAGTCCACTCACACTTGAAGGTGGCGCGATTGAGGGAAATGGTGATCGACTCCTGATGACGACCGAGTCTTGCGTGCTCCACAGAAATCGGAACCCCAATTCAACACGCTTTTTCATCGAACACTGCCTGCTGCATGCATTGAACCTGGAACAAATCCTTTGGCTGCGTGGTGGCGGCATCGCGGGCGATGACACCGATGGACACATTGACCAATTAGCTCGTTTCATCTGTGCCAATGCTGTAGTTGCAGCAGTGGCCAAAGACCCAACTGACTCGGTGTATCGAAAGCTTCGTGAGAATCTGGATCGCCTGGCAGATTTTCGCAGACTCGACGGTTCTTCATTGCAAGTTATTCCGTTACCGATACCCGCCCCTGTTTACTACAACGGAACACGTCTTCCCGCGAGTTACTGCAATTATTACATTGCCAATCAGCTGATCGTGATCCCACAATTCGACGACCCTGCCGACGAACCTGCGCGTGATCTCCTGCAAACGCTGTATCCCGCACATCATGTCGTTGGTTTGCCAGCCCGAGACTTGATCCGCGGACTGGGCGCGTTCCACTGCCTGACTCAACAACAACCCTGCGCGCAAGGCGACGTGGCGCACCGGTAGTCAAACAGCACATCATCACTGCTCAACGAATCCAGTGATGAACCCCGCTCCCCGGCGAACCAACCAGCCCGCGGCTCCAAGTGGTTTAGTCGATGTAGACAAATTCGTTGAGGTTCATCAACAAACGACAGAACCGGGCCAGGGCAACCCGCGCATCGGCCGATTCAGTCTCGCCAGACAAACCACGCAACCGCTTCCTCTGCCTGTCTAGAAACGCCAGGCTGATTTCCTCTTCGGCGGTGGTCGGATTCCGCCCCAGTGTAAGCCTGTAGGCATGTTCAATCTGGCGGCGAGGATCGGAACCCACATCCCGTCTCAGACGCGCGGCCATGCGAGTGGATTGAATGTCACTAAAACCACTGTTCAACAAAATCAGCGCCTGTGGCGCAATTGTAGTCGTTGCCCGTCCCGGGTCTGGCTTATCCGGATTGGGTTGATCAAACGAGTCCATCAAGGGGACTGTTAATGTTCGTTTCACGTAGATGTAAATCGAACGTCGCGACTGATCGGCAACCGGCGATTTGCCCCATCCACTACCGGGGCGAGATTGTGTGGAAAGCACCTCCGCTGACAGTTGTGGGTAAATCGCCGGTCCACCCACTTGCAAATTCAAACTCCCGTTAACAAACAACATGGCATCACGAATTGCCTCTGCTTCCAAACGTCTGAGATTCTGTCTCCACAACAAACGGTTCCCAGGATCCACTCGGACAGCTTCCACATCGTCAATCTGAGATGACTGGCGAAACGTATGCGACGTGACAATTTGCCTGTGAAGGTGCTTGAGATGCCAATCTCCCGATTGCAGCTCGCTCGCCAACCAATCCAGCAACTCCGGATGGCTTGGGGGCCGGCCATTACGGCCGAAATCACTGGGAGTGGATACAATGCCGGTACCAAAGTGGTAGTGCCAAAGGCGGTTTGCGAGCACTCGAGATGTAAGCGGATTTGTGTCGTTTGTGATCCAGCGTGCCAAAGCCATACGTCTTCCACTGGTTGGCCGCACTCCCAATTCCGACAGACTGCTGCGCAGGGGGTGACCTGTCTGGGACGGCAAAGCAACTTGCGGTCGCGTGCCGCCCAGAACGGTTAGGAATGCCGGCTGCACCTCATCACCCTTAACAAGCGGACTGCCTCGAACAAGGACATGTGTTCGGGGCACTTGCGTCCCGGCTTCGCGCACTGACAATGCCAGGTCGAAAACCGCTTGCAACTCTATTTCAAGAGCAGCAATTTTCTGGTCGAGGTCCGCAACGCTTGCATTCGAATCCTTCGCCAACATTGTCTGACGTTGTTTCCTGAGTGCTTCAACCTCTGCCATTTTCGTCGCGTTAAGATTCCGATCACCTGCTGGCAACGGCAGTAGTGGCGTGAAGACGGCCAGTGGATTTGTCTTCCAATGTGTGGCACTGCGATCTGTGCCATACGGAATGACGTTGCGAAAAAATGCCGCCAATCGGTAGTAATCTGCTTGTGGAATCGGGTCGAATTTATGTTCGTGACAACGGGCACACCCTATAGTCAGTCCCAAGAATGTTTCACCAGTCGTACGCACCAGATCATCGATTTCATCCCAGAGAGCAACCTGCTTGTCATCCGGCTCATCATCCCAAACTCCCAGCCGATAATAGCCTGTGGCAATGATCGTCTCTCGCGATAAGTCCTTCAGTTCATCACCCGCCAACTGCTCTTGCACAAACCGATCGAAACCTTTGTCCTCATTGAACGAACGCACCACGTAGTCACGAAAACGCCATGCGTGGGGTTTTTCACCATCCCGTTCATAACCATTGGTTTGGGCATAACGAACGAGATCCAGCCAATGCCTGCCCCATCGTTCACCGTATTGCGGACGCGCCAGCAAGTCATCCACCAACCGGTCGTAACGATCCGCCACCGGATTTTCCGCAAACTTCTCCACTTCATCCGGCGTCGGAGGCAAACCGGTCAAATCAAAATACAATCGACGAATCAACGTACGCGGCGCTGCCAGCGGTGCCGACCGCAGGCCCTGTTCCTGTAATCGTTTTGTCACAAACCAATCGATAGGATTCGCCATCTGCGAAAAATCGCCACTCCGAGGAATTATTGGTCGTTTCAACGGCTGAAACGACCAATGCTGCCGATCTGCAGCTGTCACTCCCAACGACGGATGTGCCAGCTTCTCCGATGCGACTGTGCCCCGGGGCCAATAGGCCCCACTGCGAACCCATTGAGTAAGTACTTCAACCTCGCGTTGGCTAAGCTTGCGATCTGGCGGCATTTCAAGGCCCTGGTAATTGATCGCCTGGATCAGCAGACTATCATCTGGCTTGCCAGGCTTCAGCACAGGTCCTGAATCACCTCCTGCCAGAATATGAGGGCCTTGGTCGAGCCTTAAACCACCTCGCTGTTTTTTTGGTCCGTGACAACGAAAGCAGCGTTGCGCCAGTAAGGGGCGAACCTTCGACTCAAAATGGTCAGATCGCTCACGATCAGACGCTTCCGCCGCAGGCATACCTGCGTTGGCAAATACAGGTAGTAAAACGAGAACCAACAAGTATCTCATACCGGTCTGCACTCCACCGGATAAGCAACAATCGGCAAGTCCCAACAACAATCACTGAAATTGAGTTTCAATCGCAGTAATGACCTGAGTGAGTCGTCTCTTATTATATCCCTGGATTCTGTATGCTCCAAAGTCGCTTCCTGGTCTTTCTGAGGAACCTTATTAATGACAGCTAATCCGTTTGATCTAACAGGTCGTGTTGCAATGGTATCCGGAGCGGCGTCCGGAATGGGTCAGGCCATGTCGCTGGCAGTGGCAGAAGCTGGAGCCGATCTTGTTCTTGTTGACATTAACCCCGAGGGAGCCCAAATCACCGCTCAACAGATCACCCAGTTGGGCAGGAAAGCCATCGTCGTGGATTGCGATGTTTCTGACTCGGCGCAAATCACTTCTTTATTTGAAAAACTCGACCAGCAATTCGGGCGTATCGATTTCCTGGGCAACGTGGCTGGCCAGGGCGTCTTGGCTAGTCCGACGGAACTTACATTGACGCAACTTCAGGGAGTGCTGCAACAGCTCGTAGTGGGACGCTTTTTCATGTGTCAACAAGCGGGGCATCGTATGCTGTCGCAGGGCAGGGGATCCATTGTAAATATCGGCTCGCTCGCCAGTACCACTGCATTAGGACGAAGCCACATCGCTTACAGCATGGCCATGGGAGCAGTTGTGCAGATGACAAGGGAATTGAGCACAGAATGGTCCGCGTCTGGTGTTCGCGTGAATGCGATTCTACCCGCCCAGGTTACCAATCCGGGGCTGCTCAAGAGAATGGAAGCGGATCCAAATCTGCAACAACAATTTCTCTCCGGAATTCCCGCAGGACGCATGGGCAATCCCGCAGATATCAAAGGCCTGTCGGTATTACTGGCATCGGACGCGTCCTCGTGGATCACTGGCGCGTTGATCCCAATGGACGGAGGAAACACCGCCATGAATGCCGGCGGCACTCCAGGAAAGCGTCCACCTGCTTAGCCACAGAGCCTTCGACAAGACCGTCGTCTGGCTACACGATCAGGCAGTATCAACGACGACGCCTAAGCAATCCTGGTACGGAAATCACGCATGAAACCTGCCAAGGCCGCAACCCCGGACTCTGGCACCGCGTTATAGATCGACGCGCGGATTCCCCCCACGCTGCGGTGACCGCGAAGTGCACAAAGTCCCTCCGCTTCGGCGCTCTCAACAAAACGATCGTCCAATTCGCTGGATGGCAACCGAAATGTCACGTTCATAAGGGAGCGATAATCTGGCTGGGCATGCCCCTGATAAAATCCGTCACTGCTGTCCAGTACATCATACAACGTCTTCGCTTTGGACTGATTGAGATGGTCCATCGCCACGAGACCACCAATCTCATCCTCAAGCCATTGTGCGACTAACCCCACCATGTAAATACCGAACGTACATGGGGTGTTGTACAAAGAGCCCTCTTGCGCATGTTCCCGATAACTTAGATAGCCTGGCAGGGAATCTCCGCTACGTTCCAATAGCTGGTCACGAATGATCACAATAGTCACCCCTGCTGGCCCAGCGTTTTTTTGCGCACATGCGTAGATTAATCCATAGCGTTCGATATCAATGGGGCGCGAGAGAAAATCAGACGACGCGTCACAAACCAGCACCAGATCTTTTGCTTCAGGATCCGAACGAAACTGCACGCCTTGAATTGTCTCATTTGAAGTGACGTGCCGATACGCAATCCGATCCGAACCATCCCAGGACAAATCATCCGGCAACCGATCGTAGCCAGTCTCTGCGCCATCCCAGACTACCCGTACAGAACCTTCCAAACGGGCTTGCTCACAGGCTTTCACACCCCACGACCCCGTCAACACATATTGGGCGTCACCTTCCTGGCCACCCAACAGGTTCATGGGCACCATCGAAAACTGCAGCCGAGAGCCTCCTTGAAGAAACAACACGGTGTAGCCATCCGGAACCGCCAGCAACCGCCGCAGGCGACATTCGGCATCATGAAGAATTGCCTTGAATGCAGAACTGCGATGGCTGATTTCAAGTACCGAGGCGCCCGTGCCGGGAAGTGCCAGTAAATCCCTTTGCGCCTGCTCGAGCACTGGGAGCGGTAATGCCGCGGGGCCTGCACAAAAATTGAACTGACGAGATGGTGAATTGTCCTGGGACATGCAGAATTCTCTCACAGGGTCACATGAGCAGTATTGATCCAATAGCGGCGCACCGGTCGGTTTTGCAGAAATTCGTTTGCGTTGCCGCACCCTCGACGCGTTACTGCGACAGCATGACCGCCCTTCTGGGGCAAACAATCGCTCAAACAAAAGGCAAAAAAAAACCTCGCGCCACCTGAAACATGGTGCGAGGTTCTGACAGCTCAAAAACTGTTCTGTATTATGTCCGGAGCAAAAAACGCCCGGTCGCGAGCAGGCTTACTTGCCAGCATCGCCAGCGCCGGTCGGATCGGGAGTATCAGTAACTCCCTCATCGACGGTAACGCTTGGATCGACGGAATTCTCGGTATTATCGGGAGCGCCACAACCAACCGCGCCCAGAGAAGTCGCGGCAACAACCGTCAACAAAGCCATCCAGTTCTTCATCTCGTGTTCTCCACAATGGGGCAAAAAATGTACGAAAATTCAGAGTCATCTAGTATAGAACAAACTGCGTCGCATAGGAACTAGGGCGAGAGACCTCATTCCGACAATGCTGTAACGCCACCTCACGTATCTTCCAGGTCAATTTGAGCCAACACATCACCCGCTGTGACGACCGTGTCTTCCTCCACGCACCGTTGACGCAATGTTCCACTGGCAGGAGAAGACACACCAATCGTGACGTCATTTGCCGTAATTTCTACGAGCGGTTCTCCATGTGTTACACAATCCCCACTTTTCGCAAGCCAGGCTGTGACTACCAGCAATTCGTTGGCCAAACCAAAATCGGGGGTTACAAGTTCCAAGCGAGAGATTGCGTCCATTAGGATCCGGCCGGTGAGGCAAATATTCCAAAAAAATCCCAGCCGACCGGCTTTCAACGAGATTCTGCCATATCCCGCGCATGATAACTGCTACGGACAAACGGCCCACTCGCGACTTGACTGAACCCCATTCTACGGGCTTTGTCACCCAAATCTGTGAACTCCGCAGGTGGCACAAAACGTACTACGGGCAGATAACGATCGGTCGCAGGCTGCAAATATTGTCCCAGTGTCAAAAAGTCACAACCCACGTCAAGAAGGTCCGCAAGGACACCGAGCAGCTCTTCGTGCGTCTCACCAAGTCCCAACATCAGGCCACTCTTCGTCTTCGTGGAAGGAGAACGCCGTTTGATCACATCCAGCAAATGCAATGTCCAACGATAGTCACTCTGCGGACCACGTACACGTCGATACAATCTCGGAACCGTCTCGGTGTTATGGTTGAATACATCTGGGGCCGCGTCCAACACGACATCAATCGCCTTGGGACAATCTCGAAAATCTGGCGTCAGTAATTCGATTGTCGCATCGGTGCGGTTGCGAACTGCTACTACACAATCATGAAAATGCTGCGCACCACCATCTGGAAGATCGTCCCTTGTAACCGACGTGATCACCACGTGCCGCAAACCCATCTGCACCACAGCAGCAGCCAATCGCGCAGGCTCGTCAACCGCGGGCAAGGATGGCTTTCCGCGTGCCACAGCACAAAAACCGCAAGAACGCGTACAAACATCCCCAAGAATCATAAAGGTCGCTGTCTTTTGTGAGTAACATTCCATGCGGTTGGGGCAACGCGCATGGTCACAGACAGTTTCCAAGCCAAACTTTTCCACTACCCGAGCTGTAAAATGGTCGGCGTTACCTTTAGGAACCTCACGGCGCAACCAAGCAGGCAGCCGCGCCCGCCCTGTCGACGGTGAGACAACTGGCAATTCAGTGAAAGATGAAGACTGGTTCACGCTATCCGATCTGGTTACGCAAATAGGGATGGCCTGTTTGGAGGTGACATTGTTCAGACCCAAATACATGGGCAAGCTGCTCGATCAACGCCACCCGAACCGCCGTCATTTTAACACCCTGACGGCATTCAGCCATCAGGGAACTCTGCGACGTCAAATCATCCATGAGCACCGCGGGCCGTACAAAAGAGAATAGTCGCATCGATGGATTCACGTTCAAGAACGCGCCGTAACTCGTGACATCTCGACGAACTGCCACTCCCAATGTTGCCAGCTGGCCGGACCGCGCCCAGACCCCGAAACCTTGCGCAGGGGGCTGCAAGACTGAAATCCTGAACTGCTCACAAGTTCGAACCAAAGCGCATCGAACACGTGACAGGTAACTTCCCACAGACCAGTCAAGCCGCCTCAAATGGCAAATCACATACACCGCAAGTTGGCCGTGAGAGTGTAACACACAACCGCCACCACGAGATACCCAACGCAATTCCAGACGTTCACGACGCAGCTGTTGATCGGTGAGCAGAACATGTCCGCGCGAGCCGTTGCGTCCCACCGTGATCAATGGCGAATGCTCGGCAATCAAGACCGTAATGCGAAACGACTGATTGTCAACCGCTTCAAATTCCAGACGATCTTGCAGTCTTTGACAATCTGCAAACGCAACTTTTCCAAGCAGGTGCGCATCTACTGATATGTCTCGAATTCTGGCCATGGCAACAAACTCTTTGGTGCCAGAGATTGTAGTCCCGCAAGGTGTCCAGCGCACACCCCGAAAACCAAATCCGCGCGAGAGCAACGACTATTGTGCATCAGTCAAACGACGTATTGCAGCAACGCGTCTCTCAGGACCTACAGCGGCACCAAACCAGCCATCTCGAACCACACATTGTGTCAACTGGAGACCATGCAAGCTTGATTCCTGGGCCTCCTGCAGATTCAGCAACGTCAAAGGTCGTGCCTTGGAAAAGACCTTTGCGAAAATGGCTCGTAAAGCCAACTTCCGCCTTCGTCCCGCAACGCTGATATAACCATCTCGCACTAGTTTTAGTGAGAGCCCATCGATCTGTGGTCGATACCAGACCGTGACGCCAAAATTCCGCCAACGGTTGCGGCGGTCGGAAACTTCCGCAAAACGGAGCGACAGCTCGACGCGCCCTTCTTCGAGTTTAACCCGAACCGCTTCATCGGCAGCAAATCGGACCTTAATATTTTCCGGAATGTCCTCTGGCAACCTATCTTCCTTTTGGCCAAGAATGTCCAGCAGGTAGACCAGCCATTGGCGTAATTCCATTTCACGGCCGTCGAACTGGATTTGTTCCAGTGCGTTGTTCAATGCCGACTCGTGAAACTGCACGCTAAACTCGCTGTCTTTGGGCTCACGAGGCCGCGGGGTATAACTCCCCAACTGCCGATCGGATGCCAGTCGATAACGCCCTACGAGCTGTCGCTCCGTCGTCTGCAGACGCACGATCCGAGGCTCCAGACCCAAACGATCCAGTGGATCCAACACCCGATCCGAAATTTCCTGCCTGGAAACATCAAGCGATTCAGCCACCTCACGGTCCAACTGCGCCTCTACGGTGCGCGATACACGGTTTTCCATCGTCTGCTGGGCAAGAGGCTGTACCTTCTCATATTCCCTTAACACCATTCCTCTCACCAACGATCTCACGACCGGGATCACGTCAAAGGATGTTTGCAAATCGGTAAGTTCAGATTCACTTATAGCCGCAGCGCGACTCGGGTCCGGGAAAGTACCCACGCTATCCATTAGCAGGACTTTCTGAGCCCGAAAAGTGGCGTGCCCGTGGTTGACCAGCCGCGCTGGCCAGGTCGTGGTTTTCGTCTGCGATTCAACCTCACCCTGTGCTTCCAAACGCAAACGCCAGGACCACGGCGCCTTAATCAAACGCACTGCTAAATCTGTTCGAGCCTGACTACGACCTTCAATACGTGCCCCCATCACACATTCGTCGATCGGTGTCTCGACCGGCTTCATTGCTGGTAACAACCGATTCAAGAATGACTCCGAGACAGTCACCCGCAAGTTGGCGTTACGGTAATGCAAGTTAACCTGCTCACCGAATTGTCTTAACGGTACGCTTGGAGACCAACGTAGAAGGTTATACTGCCGGGCAACACGACGCGCAATCGCACGATGGTCCAGTGACTCGTACTGTTCCAGATCACTTAACAACTGAGCGTAGTCGACAGGCTCCGCAACCCACTGCTGAAGACTGCGGGTCAATTGTGAAAAAGGAGTTGTCGAGAAAAACTCTCGTTGCAACTGGGTCAACTTTGGCGAAGTCAAACGGCGCAATATGCTTTCGGCCAGTCGACGCTGCTGCTGCAAAGTGACGCGACTGCCGGGTCGCGTCAACTTGCGTGCGACATCTAACAGCAGGTACTCTCGCCACTGTTCGGGATGTTCAACGCTGTCCAAACGTTCATGGACCTGGGTAACCCACCGAGCTACATCCTCTTGGCCCTCGTGGCGAATCATAGCGACATCGTGCTTCTGCGCAAGGATTTCGCGATACGCTCGCCAGATGGCAATCCGCCGCGCAACGGCATAACTAGCAGACAACAACGCACGACGCGTGGCCGCCTCGTCGATTGCCTCAGCCAATTTTTCTCCTCGTACCACCAATGCAGAGAGTTGGTCGAGACCTTGCCAAATCGGTGCAGCGGGATCTGGAAGCTCTACGGCCACCGCGCGAACCTGACCAGCAATCTGCTGGGCCCAATCAGTCGCGCTTGGTGGATTCTTGATGCGGTGCAATTGGCGCAACAAGGCAAGAGGTTCCGGCGAACCGTCTTTACGTCGGTTCGACAGACGCGACCGACTACCTGCCAGAGCAGTTGCCTTGGAAAGTTCATTCTCCGTTACCGTTGCTACTGATTTCAA
>CAZITS010000069.1:0-12706 GCA_964542185.1 uncultured Pirellulaceae bacterium | reverse complement strand
GCCATGGCGACCCAAGAAGCACCCGAAATCCCGAAATTGGCAGTTTTCTAAACTTCTTCGGACGTATAACATTTGATTTTTCGGACTTGGCATGTATTGAAATAGATATCTATGTATTGCAGATACAAGCATATGGTCCATAGATGCGGAGTATATGTGTCAAATACACACATTTTACATTGCAAATACGCAATTTCTATGTTGCCCGTACACTATCTCTAGTTTGCAAATAGGCAATTTCTATTGTCGGCGATCCGGCGGACAAAGTGACACCCTTGGTCAGTTTTAGTGGGACCCCAAAAGCAGTTCCCTCTTTCCATAACTGAACCTGCACGCGGTCTGAGTTGCGTCGAATGCGACTCATAAACGGGCTGCTTGAGAAATTCCCGTGCTCTGACTGATCGCCACGGGCTATTTCGCTCAAGGTGGTGTCATTATCCAGGAAATGGTCAATCAGGCTTTTCCGAGATCGAGCATCATACTGTAGTCGTTGTTCCAGGCCCTTTTGTTTGAATACGATGCGCTGATGAATGCTGGCGACTTCTTCTTGCGCTGAGTTCTCGCCTTGCATGATCAGCGGGTGATATGCTTCTGGTCGCCTGGCAAGGGTGGCCAGCAAATTATGGGAAATAGCTCGTACGTCGAGTTCATACAGAATGCCTCCGGCTGCTGGTGCCAGGAAACACGTTAGTTGTTCGTTCCCCAAACGGATTTCTGGCCGCGCATCAAAATTGTAGTCGTCCACAGATACTTCGATAAATGGTCCAGCTTTTCCCAGTGCTTCGTCGAGGATTCGGTCTGCGTCAATCAGGTTCTGATAGACCGCGTTTCGCAGGTGCGGCAGATAAATTCCACCAAAAGCACCATGCCAATAGCTGCAATTGCATTGGGCCCGATAGAGTGCTTTTCGTGCTGCAGACAAAGGTGTACCTGCAACTCCTTGTTCTTCTGCCTGCTCTACCCGCTGACTGATTGCCATCATACGGGCATACATCTCATTGGCTTCTGGATATTTGACCTTGAAGTTTCGCCAGGTTCCTCCACGCACGAAAGATTTCAGCCGTTGCCAGTTCGAATCGTTCTGGAATGTGTCCGTTAGAGTTTCTAGATGTTGTTGCCTTTCAACGGGAAGAGCCCACTCCGTCATTTCACGGTAGCTGGCGTCGGGCAGGTAGAGTGTGCCTTGAGGCGGAGTGTGATCGATCGCGTCGGCCAGTGTTGTCGTTTTCAACCATCCAGCCTGTTCACTGAGTATGTCAAAGAACTGCCGTAGCCAACCACGATCATAGACATGTTCTTTGGTGTCGGGCCACGTGCCAAACTTCTCGCCGTCATCACCAAATACAACTACGGTGTCAGGGTCCTGTTCGGCGATCATTCTCAGGTGCTCGATCGTTTGTCCTGGTTCTCCAAATGGAATCAGGTAACGTAGACGTTCACTTCCGGGGAACAAGTTGAGGACGGACCCATTGTCTTCCGTCAAGAAATAACCATGTAGTGGATCCCGTGTTGTCCCGGCACCACTAAAATGAAAATCGTCCAGTACGGTGTAGTCGATGCCAGCCTGAACCAAGTCCTGTGTCAGAGACTGTTCCCAAACGCGCTCAGGCATCCACATCCCCCGCACTTTGGCTCCCAGATGCTGGTCAAGCCAATCTCGGAAACTGGTGATCTGGCCAATTCGATCACGAGGTGGAATCATAGTAAGGATCGCTTCGTAGAACGCTCCCCCCAATATTTCAATGCGTTGCTGTGACACCAGTGTTGCAAGTCTGTCCAGATATTCAGGGTAATGGCCGGCCAGCCATTCCATCAAAGGCCCACTGGTGTGTAATGTGATGCTTAAGTCCACATACGGTTCAAATACCTCCAGGAAGGGAAGGTAGCTGTCTCGATATGCACGTTCGAAGACGTCATCGAAATTGCCGATTGGCTGGTGATTATGCAAGACCAGGCAGAAACGAAGGGTGGATGGCATCTTCTGGTACCCCTTGTAGGCGATGGTTGCGAGCGGCCCTGCTCGGTCTTCGGCAACCTTGTGTAAGTCGCTGACCAGCGACAGTAAGTGGAGAGTGCGTTCTGTTGGCGATGCCTCGGTGGCAATGTCCCCGAGTGGTACTGCCGGCGCGAGTCTCAGATCCATACATCGGCAGGGTGAAGACACCGCGAACAGTCTTTCCGGAAGGGAAACTTAGCCTCTCTTACCCAGTTTGGCTGGCATTGCCACCAGGGAGCGACGCGAGCCTGGTCGTGGCGCTTGGGGTGCCAGGCAGTTACGCTACTTGTTAACTGCCGCCTTTCTCATCTGCAGAATGAGACAAGACCATTTCTTTTCGGCAGCTTCAGACGACCAGGGCCGATGGGGCGCTGCTGCTATTTGCAGTCAAAATCAACCCAGGGGTGAGGCGGTTACTGGTGCGCCTGCTTGCTGCCAGCGTTGGCGCAAGTGCTTTGCAGCGGTTTCCGGTGGTACTGTATTCACGAAGCTGTTGGTGGCCCATTCATAGCCACCTGTGGTTACTAGTCTTGGAAAGATTTCCAGGTGCCAATGAAAATAATCTTGCTGGGGGCTGTCAAATGGAGCTGTGTGCAGAAAGTAGTTGTAAGGCGGACGCCGCAATTCTCCGTCAAACGAGCGGATTAGTCGTTGCAGAGTTCGCGACGCGCGTTCCAGTAGCGAAGTAGTACTAGCCTCGAATCTTGGCAGGTGAGTGATAGGAAACAACCACACTTCGTAAGGGAATCTGCTGGCAGCGGGGCAAAATGCGACCAGGTCCTTGTCTTTCATGACGACACGCTGGTTGCCCGCAATTTCCGATTCGATCATTGCACAATACAGGCAAGTCTTGTTGCGGTGGTGATGTTTTGCCGCGGATCTTAGTTCGGTACTCAACGCGGATGGTACAAAGCGACTGGCCAGTAACTGGCTGTGCGAGTGTTCGATCGAAGCACCAGACCCGCGGCGAGAATTCTTGAAGATTTGCGCGTACGGCCATTGCTTTTGCTGCCGGATAACGAGAAGTCGTTCGCGATAGGCCAACCAGGTCCAGGCAGCTTCGTCACCGGATAGTTCACCAAAACTATCAATATGCTGACGCGATTCGACGAATATTTCGTGAATTCCCTCGTGGTCTCTAGCCGTCTCAGTTTGACTGTTTGGGCTTGTTGTGGATGTCGACAATGCCGGAAATTTGTTTGCGATTACGCGCACTCGCCAATTCCGTAAATATGCTTCTTGGGTACCGGGTGGATACCAGCAGATCGGGTCCGAGGTTAATTCTTCCTGTCCGGCACAGAAGGGACAGTTTTTGTTTTCAGACAGCGGTTCCTGACCATCATATGCTTCTGGGCGATTGTGCCGGTCGGGCGCGAGGATCACCCGGTGGCCACTGATTGGATCTTGGCGGACCTCGGACATAACAACTACTCGGTCGGAATTCGCGAATCGTGACGTTGCTTGGACAGAAGTTTTTTGTAGAGCCGTTCGTAGGCAGAAGCACTGCGTTCCCAGGACCAATCTTGTGCCATGCCGGTTTCCACGAGTTGACGCCAGGTATCCGGTTGGCGTTGGTAGATCTCTGACGCACGATCGAGGGTTTCTTCGAGTGCTGCAGTAGTGGCGGCGCGGAAAGAGAATCCATTGGCGCGTTCGGTGGCCAACGTTTCGGAGGTAGTATCGACGACCGTGTCAGCGAGGCCACCAGTTTGGCGAACAAGGGGGACGGTACCATAGCGCAGACTATAAAGCTGATTCAGGCCGCACGGTTCATAATGACTCGGCATCAGAAACAGATCTGAACCGGCCTCGATCTGATGAGCGGATGCTTCGGAAAATTCCAGGCGAACCGCGACTTTCTGCGGATGGTTTCTGCCAAGGTCTTCTAATTTCCGTTGGAAGTGCGGGTCACCAGTTCCCAGGATCACCCACTGCACTTCCCGGGTTCTTGCCCAGCGTTCAATTACTGGTGTTAGCATGTCCCAGCCTTTTTGCGTGGTGAGGCGACCAATAATGCCAATCATCAGCGTTCTCGGCGCACGCGGCAGGCCAACCGCTTTCTGCAACGCAGCTTTTCCCTGTGCCTTGCCGTCCTCCCAGTTGCCCGAATCGTAATTACAGAAAAGATGCGGGTCAGTCTTGGGGTTCCAGACGCGCTGGTCGATCCCATTGAGGATACCCTGTAATACCTGTCCCCTTTCGCGCAGTAGTCCGTCAAGGCCGCAGCCTAATTCAGGTGTTTGTATTTCCAAGGCGTAGGTAGGGCTGACAGTGTTCAGCCCATCTGCAAATACAATGCCGGTCTTAAGGAGATTTAACTTTCCGTAGTATTCCATTTGCCGCCAATTAAAGAATTGCCAGTCGAGTCCTGTCACCGGCATATCGTGCTGGCTAAATAGTCCCTGGTATGCAAGGTTGTGAATTGTGAAAAGTGAGGCAAGCGATTGAAAACGGGATTCACTGTTCAGTTCCAGTTTCAGAAATGCAGGAATCAAGCCCGTTTGCCAGTCGTTACAGTGCAGGATATCAATGCTGCCGGGAAGTTGGCTGAGTATCTGTAGTACGGCACGGCTGAAGAACGTGAATCGTTCACAATTATCCGGAAAATCCTGGCGCTCATCCCGGTACAGGTCTTGGCGGTCAAAATACGGTGGGTAATCAACCAGCAGAAGCGTTACGTTACTGTCTGGCAGGCTACTGCACAGAACTTGCGCATGCAGGGTTTGGCTCTTGATTGGTATCGATAACTGCAAATCAGTTTTTCGAACTTGTCGATCGCATTGCAAAGCGGACCGAAATGCAGGCATGACGACGGTGACTTCGTGTCCGAGTGCTTCCAGAGCTACCGGCAAAGCAGCGCATACGTCAGCCAGCCCGCCAGTTTTTGCGAACGGTGCTACTTCACTACTGGCCAGAAGAATTTTCAAGGCAGGCCTGCTCAATTGGTCTGATTGGGTTTCCAGGTAACCAGGTTTGTGCTCCATTGCACGCCAAATCGAGGTGTCTGAACAGAGGCCTTGACTCGGTTCGTAAAAGAGCGTGTGAGCACTCTATGAGTCCGTTTGCTGTGGTTGCTTGTCAAAAATCCGTTTGTGCCCGAAAATAACAACTCATGGTCAATCGTTGTACTACTTTGCGCAAAGGGCGACGTGTGATGCTCAGGATTTATTTGTTGCATTCACTGTTTGTTGGCTGCTCGGTGTTTTGTACCGCAGGCGTGCTGGTTGCCGGAGACTGGCCGCAATGGCGTGGGCCGCTTCGCGATGGAGTTTCGGACGACAAACAACTCCTGCACGAATGGCCCGATGGAGGACCGCGCATTGCCTGGCAAACGAACCTGGCGGGAGTTGGTTATTCGTCCCTGGTCGTCAAGGATGGCCGTGTGATCACACAAGGTGATCTTAATGGAATCGAGCATGTCATTGCGTTTGCTGAAACGGATGGCAAGGTTCTGTGGGCGGTCCAGCCGGATCCTGTCGCACAATGGCTTGCCAATCGAGTTGCCAGTGAATTTGCGCAACTGGATCGCAATCAGGATGGCACGATAAGCGAAGACGAAGCCTTGGCTCGTCTGGGGTGGAATTTCAACAAGTATGATCGTGCGCAGTCCAAGCCTTCACTCGGCACAGACGAACTCGTGAAAGCGCGAGTTGATCGACTATTGAAAACGCTGGACAAGAGTCGGGATGGGATCTTGCAGTGGAGTGAAGCTGGTGCTCTGTTGCGCGACTATTTTCAGCGTATCGACGCTGTGGCGAAAGACGTTGATGTCAAGCTGATGGCGTCCCGGCGCGGCGAAGCGTTGCTTGCGGAACTCGACACTGACAAAGACGGGAAAGTATCCCGTGAAGAGGCTCGCGCATCCGCGCTCGAACGGCCATTTGGTGCGATTGACCAGCGTGACGCTCAGACAAAGTCTGCCGATGGTCAATTAACGCTTCTCGAAATCAAGCAGTATTTCGAGAAACGCGAAGCCGGCAAGGATGGCAAAATAACTGCGGCTGAGCTGGCAGCATACTATGCGCAAAATCATCCTCGTGGAGATGGGATGCTTGGTCTTGACGAGCTGAGGTCATTTCATGGTGGGTATCGCAATGGAATGGGAGATGGGCCGCGGGGTACTCCGGCCCTTGATGGAGATCGTGTCTTTGTAGAAGGTGGCCGTGGTGATGTGACATGTCTCGATGCACGTACTGGTGACACGATCTGGCATGTCCAGCTTGGGAATCAGCTCAAAGGCGGAGTTCCCGGTTGGGGGTACTCGGAATCTCCTCTGGTCGAAGGCGAGTTGGTGATCATCACGCCAGGTGGCGGAGGAGGTACGCTGGCAGCGCTGGACAAACGGACTGGAGAGGTTCGGTGGCGCACCGGTGATGTCCAGGAGGCGGCCCATTATTCTTCACCCATTGTTGCGGAGATTTGTGGGCGGCGTCAGGTTGTTCAATTTGCGCGAGAGAATGTTTTTGGTGTGTCTTTGAAGACAGGTGAACTGTTATGGAAGTACGGTGGTGCGAATAACGGTACGGCGAACTGCGCGACTCCGATTGTCAATCGGGATCATGTGTTTGTCTCCAGCGCTTATGGGACAGGTGGGGGATTGGCTCGAATTGCCGACAACAATGGAACACTTTCTGCCTCGCAAGTCTATTTTGAGAAGAAAATGGCGAATCATCATGGCGGAGTTGTAAAAGTGGGTGACCACATGTACGGCTTCGGAAGTGGCGGACTGATTTGCATGGAATTTCTCACCGGAAAAGTCGCCTGGAGAAAGCGAAGTGTCGGCAAAGGTTCGTTATTGGCTGCTGATGGAATGCTGTTTTTGCTTGGTGAAAATCACCAGGTAGCCTTGGCAGACGCAGATCCGGCGAGATATCGCGAACGTGGTCGCTTCAAGATCCAGCCACATGGTCGACCGAGTTGGGCTCATCCAGCGGTGGCCAATGGACGTTTTTACATCCGAGACCAGGAATCGGTGACGGCGTATGATGTGCGTGACCGGTGACTCGCGATGTTGTTTGTGTGCGAATATTGATCAGAGAAGACGGTGGGCCTCTGCAGCAGAGGCAGGGCATTGTAGAAATGCCTTGGCATCTTCAGGCTGCGCTGGTGTAATGGCGAAGTGAGTTTCTTGGTTCCTGATTGGGCGAATTGGTAATGGTTAGAACTCTGGTAGCGGGTTTGTTTCTCGGGTCCGTGATGTTAAGCGGTTGTGGGTCGAATTCTTCTACCCCAGTGGAACCAGACGCGGCGACGACTGAAGAGTCTGGCGGTGACTCAGGTAGTACTGCTACCCAGAAATCTGTTGCCGACGATCCCGAAGTAATTGCAAAATTGCGTGACCGTGGGGCGGGTTTGGAAACGAATCAACAGGGGAACGTGATTACCCTCGATCTGGAGCCTGCCCGTGGCAGCAATGCAGATCTCAAGGGGCTGCCGGCCGCTCTACCACAGCTTGAACGGCTGTTGGCTCCGTTGCCAGAGATTACCGACGCAGGCCTGGCTTACCTGGATGGTTTGGTATCGTTGCGTTATTTGAATCTGCAGAACAGTGGTGTCACAGATGTCGGCATGGCTGATCTGGAGGCACTGAGTGGTCTTGAGGAGTTGGTGCTGCGGCGTACCAATGTGACAGACGCAGGGTTGGCGCATTTGGAAAAACTCCCTGCCTTAAAGCGGCTGCATCTGACACGCTGCGCGAATATCACAGATGCAGGATTGGCACATCTGAGTTCCTGCGGTGCTTTGGAGCTTTTGGATTTGCGGGATTGTAATCTTGTCACAGCTCAGGGGGTGGCACACCTGGCCGGCCTTACTCGCCTGAAGAGCCTCAAATTATACGGGCCTGGGATCACGGATTCCGCTTTGCAGCATTTGCGTGAGTTGACGAGTCTCAAGTCGCTCGGGTTAGATGACACTCAGGTGACAGATGCAGGCATGGCCCATCTTAGTGCTTTGGTCAATTTGCAGGAGCTGTTTTTGTTTCGTACCCAGATTGGTGATAAGGGCATGCAGCATCTGCAAGGCCTGACACAAATGACACGTATCAGGTTGCGAGATACAGTCGTTTCAGATGCCGGACTGGCGATCGTTGCTGGTATGACGAAATTGCGTTTCTTGGACCTTAGTGAAACGTTGGTGGGCGACGCAGGAATGCAGCATTTAGCAGGGCTCACTGAATTGACCGACCTCAATCTCTGGGCGACAGATGTGAGTGATGATGGACTCTCTCATTTGGCTGGTTTGAAAAAGTTACAGCGACTCAACTTGCACGAGACAATTTTTGCCGATCCTGGTATGGACTATCTCGCTCAGCTCACGGATTTGGAGTCACTGCACATCGGTGCAGTCAGGGAAATTACGGACGTTGGGCTCGTCAAGCTCAGCAACCTGAAGAAGCTTAAAGAGCTCAATCTCATCGAGTGTTTTCTGATTACCGATGACGGGATCGATAAACTCCGCCAAGCGCTGCCGGAGTTGCAGATCAAAAGGTGATGGCCAGCGAGTGAGACGTTGAAGAACGCGAAATCTCCTGACTTGATTCGAGGGGTGTCCGATACCTTCGCGACCGCGATCGCGTTGCTGTTTGTTGGCGTGAGCCTGGGGTTTCTCTTGCTTTCGAGAGACTCGTTGGGCGGCCCCGACTTCTTCTTTTATCTTTGTTACTCCCGAGACATGGTGGATGCTCCTGCGAGTGTTTCGCTGCAGTGTTACCAGTACTTTCCAGGGGTGTACGCGTTCTGGCGAACAGCAATGCGCATCGTTGGGTTCGACCTGGCTGCTCTGCAGTCCGTCTATCTGGCAGTCTTGATTCTTAATGGCTTGCTGGTGGGCAGTGTCTTGCTGCGAATTCTCCAGTCGCGTTCAGCTGCTGTCTTCGGGATGATCTGGTATTGGGTACTTTGTTCGCGGTTCCAGGGAATGGAAGGGATTGCTGAGCCGATTGCGACCCTTCCTTTTTTGTTCGGGCTACTCTGTTGGGGTGGACGGGCTCTGGTAGGGGCCGGAGGTGTGTTGCGTGCAGTCTGCCTGGGCGTGGCCTTGGGATTGACCGTGTACGTGCGTCAGCAAGCTGGTTTGTTGGCCTTGGGAACCGTTTGGTTGCTGCTGCCCGCGGCCTTCCGGCACCGGAACCCTTGTTCCGGGAAGTGGACCCTTTTGACTGGCGTTCCGGACTGGCGCGTATTACTGCTTGTGCCGTTGACTGCTGCTGTCATGTTCGGGGTGGCGTTGCGCGCCGAAGGCCAGGGTTGGGAGCCGCTGCAAATCGGTTTGGCTCACGTCGGTAGCTATGCGACTCGTGGTGATTGGATTGGAAATCTGTACACGATTGCCCGGACCGATGAGTCAGCGATACTTGCTCTGGTCCTGTGTCTCGGAGCGTTGACGTGGCGATCCAGATCGCAGACCTTGGATGGTGTGGAGCAACCCTGGCGCGAAATAGCAGGGTTTTGCGCCATTGCTATCGTGGCGACGTTGTGGCAATTTCGAACTCGACCGTATGGGCACTACGCACTACTGGCGGTGCCCTGTCTGGTCATTGCTTCGGTTGCAGTGACATCACAGGTGCTGTTGCCACACTGGGCGAGTCATGGAAAGCGACGTCAATGGTGTATTGGGATGGTGTTGGCCGCCGTACCCTTACTGGTTGGCTCTTGGCGGCCGGGCACGTTGGCGATTTGGCGAGTGATTCCCGATCGTCAGGCTACTTACCGTCCACTTTGGCATCGACAGCCAGACATCACCAGAGATCTCGAACAGATTCGTCAAATCGTACCGCGCGGAAGTTCCCTGCTTGTATTGCCGCCCCGGCACCGATCCATTCATTACTTGACCGGTACACGCTCATCGCGACACCGCGGTTATGGATTTCGTACCAGGTCGCTTGAGGAACTTTCGTGGGTTACTTTTGGTTGGGTGGTGTTAATGACCGCTGGTTTGGATGAGACAGATTTGTCGATCTGGGGCGCGGGGCAGATTGACGAAGCTGTCACTGCCTTGAATCAGCACGGTTTTCGTGAGGAGGTTCGTCTGAAGACGATGCTGGTATTTCAACGGCGCGCCGACAGTACTGAGCCTTCTCAATCCAGTATTGGCCGATAAGAACCTGGCAAGCTACGGCTAAATCGCCGGATGAAGATGCCCGGGAGGGCTGTTTAACGCCACCGCAGCATCAGGCTATTGGTGACGACAGAGATGCTACTGCACGCCATGGCTGCCGCAGCCCACGCAGGTTGCAAGGAAATACCCGGTATCAGTCCAGCTGCGATCGGTAACAGGGTCGCGTTGTAAACAAAGGCCCATACCAGGTTTTGACGTATCGTACGAAGTGTTGCCCGGGAGAGATGGATTGCTCGGTCGACGTCGGCTAATCGGTCTCGTGTCAAGACAATATCCGCAGCTTCAATGGAAACATCGGCTCCGCTGCCCACTGCGACTCCGAGGTCGGCTGTTGCTAATGCAGGGGCATCGTTGATACCATCGCCGACCATCGCAACCACGTGGCCCGCGGCCTGCATGTTTTCAATCACTTGTTGTTTGTCAGCAGGTAACACCTCGGAGACGATTTCGTCAATGCCTAGCTTCTTTCCGATGGTATTCGCTGTCTTGGAGTTGTCCCCCGTCACCATGATGACTTTCAGACCGCGCTGGCGAAGTCGTCCGACGACGTCCTCTGCAGCGTCGCGAATCTGATCTTCCAGACCAATCAGTCCCCAGAAGCGGTCTTGCCACGCGACGAAGACCACTAGCTGCGCTTGCTGGCATAATTCTGTGGCGCGTTGGAGCGCTGTGTCCGGGATGAATATCTTGTGCTGGCGGAAAAGCTTTTCATTTCCCATGAATGCCACGCTATTTTCACACCTCGCCGAGATCCCCTGCCCAGGATGCAACTGCAGGTCCGTAGCGCTGAGTTGTGATTTAACCGTGGGCGAACGAGCGATAATCGCATTGGCGACTGGGTGATTGGTTAGTTGTTGGACGGCGCAGGAGAGCGACAGGAGTTGTTGTTCGGTGATCCCTGGGGCGGGTTCAATTTGAGCCACTCGGGGTTTACCGGAAGTCAAAGTGCCGGTTTTGTCAAAAACGACACTGGAAAGCGCACCAGCGGTTTCCAGGGCAGTAGCGTTTTTGATGAGAATGCCGCGTTCCGCCCCCATAGCACTGCCGACGAGTACGGCAGTAGGTGTTGCCAGACCCAAGGCACAAGGGCAAGCTACGATCAGAACGGCGACAGCGTGTTGCAGGGCGACAGTCGGTTGATTAACCAGAGCGATCCAGCAAACCAGAGTAATGGCGGCGGCAATCAATACAAACGGAACGAACCAGGCTACCACTCGGTCTGCCAGACGTTGCACGTCCGTTTTGGATTCGATCGCGTTTTGAACGAGGCTGATTACCTTTGCCAAGGTTGTTTCATCGGCAGTGTGGACAACTCGCGCCTGCATTGAACCGAACGTATTCACGGTACCGGCTAATAGACGATCTCCAGGTGCCTTGTCACGCGGGATGGACTCGCCGGTAAGCCACGCTTCGTCGACCTGACTGCTCCCCTCGATTACCTCGGCATCCAGTGGAATGCGGTCTCCAGGGCGGATCAGAATTTGGGTGCCTGCCGGCACTTCGAAGGTAGATGTTCTGGTCCATTCAGTTCCCTGCCCCACCAGACAATCGCTTGGCGCGAGCTCCAGCAATCCGTAAAGCGAACGCGTTGCGCGATCTTTGGCTTTAGATTCGAGATATCGCCCCGTAGACAGGAATGCCAGTATCATTCCCACGTCCGTGAAAGTCATAGTGGAAGCCCCAGAGGTAATGCCATACAGCCCGGCTAGGTAGGCCGCGGCGGTTGCCAGGGCTACCAGCGAATCCATGTTTGCCGATCCAAATGCCAGACGCCTGATCGCGTTGACGTAAAATGGGGCTCCGACGTACCCGAGTAGTGCTGTGGCAATTAGCGCCAGGATCCAGCCGGTCTGTTGTCCGGGTTGCAGCAGTCGCGTACAGCCGAGTAGCAAGCCGAGTCCCAGGCAGGCGAAGCCAGCCCGGTTGCGCCAGGAATGAACCTCTTGGAGAACAGTTGCTGTGTTACTTCCGAGCCCAGATGCACCGGCTGCAAGTGCAGTTGCTTTATAGCCAACGCTCGAAATGGCGTTGGCTATGGTTGTATCGGCGCAGTCCTGGGAAATGCGGGCGGAGGCCCGCTGCGTGGCCAGATTGACGCGTATGTCAGAGACTCCGGGCACCTTGCCCATCGCGCGTTCCACTTGCGCGACACAACTCGAGCAATGCATCCCGGCAACCTGCCAATACGAACGCGCGGAAGAGCCGGCGGTTACGTGCTCGGTTGTTTCCGGTTGTTTGGGGTCTGTGTGCATCGCCTCTGGCAGGTGCGAATTCGCATCTGTTGATCGTTGAGTAGAGACGTTGCCTGGCTGCGTTTCTTTTGCGGATGTCGTGTCCACCACCGACGGTGGAAGTGTCGGCGCGGTGCGTTCCTCTTCCCAGTCTAAAACCTGAAAGCCGCCGACAACAATCGCCTGGCACAATTGTTCGGGAGTTGCCAAATTGCGATCGAATGTTACCACTGCCCGTTGTGGATTCAGTTGCACTGAAACTTCATGAACTCCAGGAGCGGAGTTCAAGGCACGTTTCACGTGGTCGATGCACCCACCGCATTTCATGCCGTCGAGCTGCAGAGCGATCGAGTCCATCGTT
>CAZITS010000068.1:0-12757 GCA_964542185.1 uncultured Pirellulaceae bacterium | reverse complement strand
GGATTCCCCCGTGCCACCCAGCGGGAACGGCGCACTGGGTATCCAGGTTTTACCGTGGTCATCGCTGTACAGAGCGTTGCTGTAATGATCGGCAAAGTGCTTGCGGTTCTTTCCCTTGTTCAGGTAACCAACAAACACACGTGTGGGCATCAGCAGGCGCCCTTGGTGGGCGCCGAATTTCAACGTAATCCCCGGATCACTGGAGCACAACGTGGCGCTGAGCCAGCCGCCGACGTCGGGCTTGATCACGATCTGCTCGGTCTTCCAGGTCCTCCCATGATCGCGACTACGATAAAGAATGGGCGCGGGTTTCAGGCTCGATGCGAAGACCATCACATCTCCATTCGTCTCATCAACCGTGACGTTACCGACTTCACTCCAGCCGACCGTGGGGCCCCGATAGCGACCGTCATCGCTCATGTCACCTTCGATTTTCACCATTTTGCCGACTTCGATTTCTGGCCCCCACGTCTGGCCATGATCGATACTCCGTTTGACAACGACCAGACGCCGTTTTCCGTCGTCTTCAAACAACAGCAAGGTACCGTCGAGAGCGACCGTAATGGTCCCTACTCGCACTTCCTCTTCCTGCATGTTGAAACGCACCCGGGGCTTCTCAACTGCTTGTAAAGGCCCGGTACCCACCAGAATTTCAAAGCCATCTGGAAAACCGTCCCTGTCCGTGTCCCGAACCTTGGGGTGGGTCTTCCATTTCACAACTTCTTGCCAATCCGTCGCCCCGTCGCCATCGGTATCCGCTTTCCTGGGATCGGTGCCCAGCCTGGTGACTTCGACACCATCAACCAGCCGGTCACCATCGGTATCCCGGTTCTCGAGATCCGTTTTGAGTTGCAGCTCACGCAGATTGGTCAGACCGTCCTGGTCAAAGTCCTGGCCTGCGTCCGCAGAGTCATTTGCGTCGAGAAACGCGTAGTGCGCTTCGATACGGTCTTTGATACCGTCGTGATCCGTGTCCCGTGGCATCACCGCTGGGATGAAAGCGCCCGTCAGCGCGTACTTTTGCTGCAAATACCAGCCGACTGCGTTGAATTCATTCTCTTCTGTGTCCGGACTGCCGTCGTTTTTGAGTAAGCGATCGAAGACCACGATTTCGGCGATCTGCCCGCCAAAATACCATTCCGAACCGCGTTCACCTGGTGCATCCCGCAGCCCCTGGCCACCAATTTGCACGTATTGAATCACGTCAAGCTTCGCGGCAGAGCTATTGCGAATTGACACCTGCTGGTCCCGACCATCCAGGAACATGCGAATCGCGCGGGCGGGCTTGTCGAACACCGCCGCGAATACGTGGTACTGATCGTCGACCTGCGGCTCGATAGTCTGCAAGCGGTCGACGTTACCGCTGCCACCGTTGTGGACGCCAAACCAGCCGCGTGGATCCCCACCACGCCGAATCGCGACCCCGCCGCGTCCTGAGGCATGATCGGCGCGTGGGGAGAGGACCAGCGGCGCCATCGCCCCATGGTGTTCCCAGCGTGCCACCATGAACAGCGTTGCACGGTTCAAGTCAAATGGCTTTTTCACTTTTCCCAGCAGCGACTCGGTCACTTCAAAGTGGGATCCCCCCTGGCCGTGAAACTGGATGGCAGGCTGGCCGCCAATCCCGGCAACGCGGGGCAGCCACTGCGGACGCGTCGCGCGGTCCGGCAACGTGTTGGCGACATCTCCACCACTGTGGGACCGATCCACCCATAATCGCACATCGGTCCGCGATCCCCCCTGGGAAGCATTGTCTTCGGTGGTCACGCCGACACTCGCGTCGAGCCAGAGTTTCAGACCGGGGATCGCACTGGGTTGCAACGCAGCCGTCATGCCTGGCCGCAATAGAACCAGTGTCAGGCAGGAAATACCAATCAGGAGCTGTTTCATGAGATTCTGACTTCAGGGGAGACATTCTGCCGGAGCAGCGTGATGCGCCCGGCATGGCGCCACCACAGTTCCAGTTCGGTGTGTCGCATCATGCTCTGAAAGTAGTTTTTTTAGCGCCCCGTGTCGAGCGACTACCAGCGCGGACAGTCACAGCTGGCCCTGCAGCCTTTTCCCTGAACTGCTGCCAGGACGAAGGATGCGGTCGTGGCACACTCACTCCAGGGGCCAGGCAGATTCCAGTTCGATGAAATCCCAATAGAGCACGGTTCCCTCCGCCGCCTGCGTGTCGTGCAATTCGATGCGGACAGTTGACCCCTCCGGTGTAAACGTGAGGGTCATGCGTGACCACTCATTCCACTGGGTTCCTCGTCCAGCGCGGACAGTCTGACTTGCGGCGAGAACTTTGCCAACGGGAGTCCTGATTCGTAGACTCGCACGGCGGCCAGGTTGGTCTGCATTGACCCACGCGCTGGCCACGTAGACCCGTCGAGGATCGAGGCCACCGACCTCACACGACGCCCGATTGGGGCCGGGACCACGCACCATCTTCAATCCCTGTTTGCCGTGCGACGACCAGCCATGGTCATCATGATCGGGCTGCAGACCGTTGACCGAGGAATAGGTGAACAATGCCACGCGTCCACCGTCACCCGCCGCCAGTTTCCAACCGTCAAGTTGTTCAAACTGCGGGTTGGGAACAAGTTGCCGCGTGTGCCCCTCTCCAAACCTGTCCGTGCTCTTTTGGTGATAGTAGTGATCGGCGAGCCGCGCCAGGTATTCGGGCGTGACACTCGTCTCGCTGCGATAGTAGACCCAGTACATAATTCCAGGCATGCGGGCCGCGTCGGCATCGGTGCGAATCGCAAAGAACTGCCGGTCGAGATGGCCGAACAGCCCCACCGTGGTACTGTCATCGTAAAGGTAGCCGCGCTGGGCAACTCCCAGTCCGTAGACGGTCTTATCCAACAGACGCGGTTCGATTGCCTTGAGCTGATCGGCCCAATTCGCAAAGTAACCATAGGCTGGCCGTGTCTCGCGGAGGTACGCTTCGAGCATCAGTATGTCGACGTATCGCTGCACAGCGCGAAGTTGCTGTGTGTACCTGCCCGCTTCATACCCCAGGTGCCATGTTGCCGCAGCGTACACCTGTTTGCGGGGGTACAGCTGGCGCAGTTGCGCCAGCGCCCGGCAAACTCGCTCTGCTTGCTCACTACCGTCGGGATTGGCGCGCAGTTCATCAATGGCGATCGCGTCGTAGCCTCCAGGCAATTGCCCTCCCAGTTCGTTCTCAAACGGAGCGCGCCACAATGCTACGAGTTCTTCCGCAGTGGCGCTGACCGGGTTCGTCACATGCGCCGCGTAGATGCAATCCTGGCCGCGCAGCTCTTGGATGAAGCTGGCGTTACTGCTGGTCCCTTCAATCACATTGATGCGCGGAATCAGCTTGCGGAAGGCCTCCGTGACTCCCCCGTCATCGCTATGCCCATACATGCAGATGAACGGTTTGGGCACCTGGTGCTGGCTCCTGGCGTCAGGCGCCAGCACTCCCTGCAGGGGAGCGAGCATGACAATCACAATGACGGAGCGCAAGGACATGATGTGATTCGCATTCAAAGAAGTCACCGGTAGAGAACACACTGCCAAAGGACGCCCTGTCAAATCGTGCTACCGCTATTGTGTCCCGTGCGACCCTGCTTGACCTGCGTCAGGCGACGCTGATCCGGCTGCGCAGCAACACTCTGCCACGACGACCCCAGACACATCGCCTGACAGGCGCCACGAACACGGCTGCTCAGCATTGTATCTTTGCCTGCCCGAATTTCGTAAAACAATTTGGACAGACGCGGTTTTGCAGTACCTCATCTTACACGGACTCTCATCTTACACCGACCCTTTGAGGCCATTCATGACATCGCCCCACATCACACGGCGCGAAGCGATTTGCACCACAGCTGCTGCGGCAACTGTAGCTGGCACCGTCCTGCCGCGACCCTTGTACGCAGCCGATACCCAATCAGAACGAAAACTCCGGATCGGTGTCGTGGGTGGAGGTTTTGGCGCGTCATTCTATTGGCATCAACATCCGAACTGTATCGTGACGGGTGTCACTGACCTCCGCGCCGATCGGCGAGATTATTTGCGCAACTACTACCAGTGCGACCAGGTCTACGACTCGATGGAAATCATGCTGAAACAAGCGCGTGATATCGATGCCGTAGCGGTCTTCACTGAAGCCCCGAACCATGTGCGGCACTGCCTCGCCGCGCTGCACGCCGGCAAGCATGTGATCTGTGCCGTGCCCGCGGCGATGAACCTGGAAGAGTGCCAGCAGCTGGTCGATGCTGTCGAGAAAACGGGATTGACCTACATGATGGCAGAGACCAGCTATTACAAGCAGTCCACCATCACCGCCCGCAAGTGGTACCAGGAAGGCAAATTCGGTGAACTCTTCTATTGCGAAGCGGAGTACCATCACCCTGGGCCTGTGTACCCCAAACCCGGCGGGCTCGCGATTGATGCCAATGGCAAACGCACCTGGCGGTACCATTACGCACCCATGCTCTACGCGACGCACACCAACGCCATGCTCACCGCGGTGACCGGCGAGAGGCTTGTGCAAGTCACCTGTCTCGGCGTCGCAAACGAGTCCACTGGCAAACGCCAGAATGCTTACCGCAATCCGTTCTGTAACGCGACGGCGATGTACAAGACCGACCGAGGCCATGGGTTTCGTGGATCGCAGTATTGGAACGGCGCTGTCAACAATACCGTCCGTGCGGAGTGGTACGGCCTGAAAAAGAGCTTCCTGATGCGCACACCCTACGGACAGCCGCCCACCCTGGTCACCGCCCGCGACAAAACTGCCCGCGACGACGCTGGTTTTCAATTTCAGGAACCGCTGGTCGAGCCAATCGAGGTTCCCAAATGGTATACCACTGACATGTTGCCGCCACCGCTACGACATGGAAAAGGTGGCCACGACGGTTCCCACCCGTTCCTGACCCATGAGTTTGTCGACGCCCTGGTGTCGGAACGCGCACCGACGGTCGACGTTTATGAGGCAATCGCCTATACGGCACCTGGTATCGTCGCGCACCAATCCGCGCTCAAAGGGGGAGAGCAATTGTCGATCCCAGACTTCGGCCGCCAGCAGTAGGCATCGCCCGGCCTTTTCCTGCTGAGGTCAAGGGCGTCGTCTTCAACGAGGACGCCCCTGGGCAATATGGTCCGCGGGAGGGTCCTCATACCAATCCCCAGTATCGACATCTGGAATCCTGGCACCCACAACAACAGGAAAGTGACACACCATGGCGCGCTCGACCAGCACCAAACGCGATCGATCTGACCGTCAGCGCACGAATCGGCGCCAGTTCGCCCTCTCCCTCGGCACGGGGGTCGTGGCCACAACAGTGGCCATGGGATCACCGTTGGTTGAGACTGCCTGCGCCAGTGATCCGTTTCAACCCTGGGTGAAGCGAGGCCGCATCATCGCACCGGATTTTGTTGGAGAGAGATCCGCGCACGTCCTCTCAGCTCCCTGCGTCATCAAACTCAAAGATGGTCGACTTCGCATGTACTTCTGGACGATCGGCCAGGGAGGCCATGCCCTGTTTGCCGCCGAGGCGCCGCCTGGCGCGCCAGTGCACTGGAAACTTATGAGCGACAAGCCCTTGCTGGCAGCCGACACCAGCGGCAACATCCGCAGTCAGGGCCCGAGTTTTCCTTGGATCGTACCGCGTGACGACGCACCTTGGCTAATGTACTACTGCGCGTGGGGCACGTGGGCACCGCCTGGTGAGCTCTCCAATCGGACCTCGCTAGCAATCAGTGAAGACCAGGGGCGTTCCTGGAAAGTAATCAAAGAGCCGGTGTTGCCACTCGGTCCGGCCGGCTCCTTCGATGCGGGTATGACAGGATCTGTCTGTGTGTTACAACTCGCGCCCAACGACTATCGAATGTGGTACACCGCTGGCGAACGGTACGAGCTTATCGAGGGCAACAAACGGGGAATCGTACATCTTGGGTACGCCACGTCAGTGGACGGTATTGAATGGCGACGGGACCCGCATCCCCCGCTGTCGCCCAGGCTCAGTGGCGTTCGGCCGTTTGAAGCCGTCGTTTCCAAACCCTGCGTCCTCAAGCTGAATGACGTCTATCACATGTGGTTCAGCGTCTACCAGATGGAAGGCCGCGGCTACCGCCTCGGCTACGCACGCAGTCAGGATGGCGTGAACTGGCAGCGCGCCGTGGACAAGCAGATCCTGCCCCTGACGCCCGACGGGTTCGACTCCGTGAACCAGTCCTACCCCAACGTCATCGAGGTGGGAGAGGAATTGTGGATGTTCTACGTCGGCAACAATTTTGGTGCGACCGGCATCGGCTGGGCAAGCATGAAAAAGTCGGCATTGCGTTAATCGTTCGCTGGCTCCCGGCACCGCACCCAATTCTTGAGGATGCAACCACGATGAACATGCCCGCACGCCTCCCCAGCGTCATACTTTTTGTAGTGCTGGCCAGCAGCTCGAGTGCCCTGACACTGGCCAGCGAGCCACGAGAGATTGGCCGGGCGAAGCAGTTATTTATCGATGAAGACATGGTCGCAGCCTACCGCGATCTCGAATTCACTTTGAATCCAGCTCGGCGGGCAGAACGCGTGGTGCACGCCACGGATCCTTGGGCTGATGCAGGACTCGGCTTCGTCAACGTGATCCAGGAAGGTGACGCGTTTCGCATGTGGTACGAGGTCTGGAACTACGTGGACGAAATTCCCGGACACTGGATGAGCCGCCTTTGTTATGCCGTATCCAAGGACGGCATCCACTGGACGAAGCCGCAGCTCGGACAGGTGGAATTCGAAGGAGCAAAGAACAACAACCTCATCGCCCTGGGACATCGTGGGTACCTGCATGGGCATCACGTTTTCATCGACCCCCAGGCCCACAGTCCGGCGGAAAAGTACAAGATGATTTTCGGAGACTTTTACCGGGTCGCCGCCCGAGGGCCCTATCCGTCTGTCAGTGGCGCGCAGTCGCCTGACGGCATTCACTGGACCGCCGTTGACGCTCCAGATGGCATCATCATGCCAGGCGACACCGACACGCAAAACGTGGCTTTCTATGATCCGAACATCAAGAAATACGTCGCTTACGTACGCAGCAATTGCTGGCAGCGCGACAAAAACGGAAAGCGCGTCGGCCGCCCCTCGCGGCGGGTCGCCCGAGCCGAGTCGGACAACTTTCGCAGTTTTCCCCAGGTGGCGCGGAAGCAAGCTGATGATTGGCGGCCACCACCAGGACTCCGCGAGATCCTGACCGAGGACGAACATGATCCCGGTGGCCGCTGGGGAAGTGGAATCTATGCTTCAGCGGCAACCATCTATCCTTACGCACCAGGCGTTTATCTGTTTTCCCCGACCTTGATGCGTTACGACACGGGGCAATGCACGATTCAATTCGCTACCAGCCGTGATGGCATTCATGTTCAGCGCCGGTTCCACCAGGCCTACGTGCCACCCAATCCAAATGCCAAACGTGTCGGCAAACAGCTCGCCTATTCCGGCTACATGGGCCCCGGAATGGTACGCGTCAAAGACGAACTGTGGATGTACGGCTGTGAGGTGGATGTCCCACACGATGACCCCTGGTACGCCAGGCGGACTCCCAGTGGGATCCATCGTTACGTACAACGGCTGGACGGTTTTGTCTCACTCGACGCGGGCCGCAAGCCTGGTACCCTGACCACCCAGCCTTTTGTTCTACGTGGCCAGCATCTCGCCCTGAACGCCGACGCCAATCTCGCGCAATCGGCCGCGCAAGGCAGTAGGCTCGCGGTGAAGGTGCTCGATACCGACGGCACTCTCCTGGCTGAGTCAGAGCCGATCCGGTCCAACGGCATCGCGCTACAGCCGACGTGGAAAAACACTGCAGACCTGGGAGCCTGGATCAATCGACCGATCCAGCTCCAGTTCACGATGCGATTTGCGAAATTGTACGCGTTTCAGGTTGTATCCTCTAGTGACAACGACGCGTTGGAATAACACTCCAACAGACACCAGGTGACTGCGACAGAAGCCCCTGGACCGAGTGTCAGCATCCCGGCCGTGGGCCACAAGGCAGTACTCCCCGTGGGCTCCGGACAAGTCGGAGCAACTACCTTTTGCGCTAACCTGTTGGCGGCCGCGAACGTGACCTGCCACTTCTTCATGAATGGCGTGCAAGCATGCACAAAAGAACAAACTGTGCCATACTGTAACGGGTGTTTCGATTTCGCCAAACCAGTACGAGACCTGCCATGCGCAATTGCATCTTGCTTGCCTGCCTCAGCGCTGCCTCTATCACATCCGGAATGCTACTACGTCCTGCCGCTGACACGCATTCACATCGATTGCCACTGCCCGTCGAACAGGTCTGCGTTCTCGACGCGGCGGACCTGGACGGACCAGAGACGATTGACGACAAGGAAATCAGGCAACACATACAACACACCGGAGGGGCACTGGTTGATGACAGTGAGGCCACTGAAATGGCCGAACTGATCAACCAACTTAGTGTCGAGAAATGCGACCTGGTGTTGCCACAGAAAACAGACCCGCTACCCGCCGACGGCTTGTTTTACGAACATGCCAAGAAAGGCGTCCTGGTGATAGCCGCCATTTACAAATGCGACCGTTGTAATAACTGGCATGCTGGCTGCGCTTCCGGCTTCGTCGTTTCCGCATCAGGTGCGATCGTCACGAACTATCATGTGGTGGACAAACCAACGAATTCGACGCTGGTGGCCATGACGGCTGACGGCCAGGTGCTACCTGTCAAACGCGTGCTTGCCGCCAGCAAGGCGAATGACATCGCCATCCTGCAACTCGACGTGGAAGACCACGTGTTAACGCCACTTCCAATTGCCCGGGAACGTATGCCTGTCGGCAGCAACGTCTCGGTCATTAGCCACCCGAACCACCACTACTACTGCTACACTTCGGGAGTTGTGTCGCGTTACACACAAATGCGTTCAAACGAGGGCCGTGCCGATGCGATGACCATCACCGCCGACTTTGCCCGCGGCTCCAGCGGCGCCCCTGTCTTGAACGACAAGGGCGAAGTAATTGGCATCGTACGCAGCACCGAATCGCTCTACTACAAGGTGGAAAAAGGGCAACAGAAAAACCTGCAGATGGTCTTCAAAACGTGCATTCCCTCCACCAGCCTACTCAAACTGATCGCGCGGAATCCCGATACGGTCAGTCGCGCCGAATAAGCGTGTTTGCAGATCGGATTGGGCTGAAATCAACGCGAGAATGTGAATGCGACAGCAACTTCACCGTGAATCAATCCTGGCTGCGTTGGTGGCCTGGTCACTGGCGATCGCTGTGCACGCGACAGAGCCTGTCGATCTCTGGTCCTTCCAGCCACTCCGGTCCGACCTGCCCACCGGCGACATTGCCGGAATCGACGCGTTTCTTCACCAGACCTTACTGGACAAGGACCTGCGATTTTCGCCCCCTGCCGATCGCCGCACACTGATTCGCCGTGTCACGTTTGATCTGACGGGCCTACCTCCAGCGGCGAGCGAAATTGATGCATTCGTCGCGGACGATTCACCGGATGCTTCACAACGACTTGTCGATCGACTGCTGGCGTCCCCCCATTATGGAGAACGCTGGGGCCGACACTGGCTGGATCTGGTCCGTTACGCAGATACTTCTGGCAATAGTGGCGACTTCCCGGTACCGACCGCGTGGCTCTACCGCAACTACGTGATCGACGCCTGGAACGCCGATCGACCCTATGACCGTTTCGTGCGCGAACAGGTGGCAGGCGACCTGTTACCGAGTAACTCACTGGAAGAGCGCCATCGCAATATTATCGCCACCGGCTACCTGGCGATCTCGCGGCGTTTCGGTGTCGAGGAGAAGCAGTTCCATCTCACGATCGAAGATACGATCACGAATTTGGGGACCGCGTTCTTGTCACTGAGCGTCCACTGCGCCCGGTGCCACGACCACAAGTTTGACCCGGTAACCAACAAAGACTACTACGCGCTCTATGGCATCCTGCAAAGTACCCGTTACGCGTTCCCGGGGACCGAGGTGTTTCAATCGCCCAAGGATTTCGTCCCCCTGGTCAGCGCCCAGGAAATGGAGACGATGATTCGGCCTTTTGAACGCAAAGTAAAAGAACAGGACACGGAAATTGAACGCTTGCGGCAATTGACACTGACGATTCCGCCTGGCGCAAAACGAGACAAGGCGGTCGTCGAATACAAAAAAGCCCAGCAAACCCGAATCGTGTTGCTTGAGTCGGCACCCAGATACCTGAAGGCGTATGCCGTCTCAGAAGCGCAGCCCGTGAACGCAAAGATCCACATTCAGGGCAATCCGAACGATCTCGGCTCCGAAGTCCCACGCGGATTCCTCAGTGCATTCGGCGCGGATGGGACGCTATCCAATGAAACCGCCAGTGGTCGACTTCCACTCGCGGACTGGCTGACGTCGCCCCGTGTGCAACCGCTGCTGGCCCGCGTGATCGTGAATCGCATTTGGCAGCACCACTTTGGCGCCGGCCTCGTACGCACACCAAACGACTTCGGTACCCGTGGAGAACGGCCGACGCACCCGGAATTACTCGACCACCTGGCCCAAGGCTTGATCCATCACCAGTGGTCAATCAAGTGGCTGCATCGGCGGATTCTCGACTCGCAGGCCTACCGGCAGGGCGGAGACAGCCGGCTCGATTCCGCAACGCGGCAGCAGTCCATCGAGATCGATCCGAACAATCTCTTTCTCTGGAAGTTCCCTCGACGCCGTCTTTCCGCTGAAGAACTGCGTGATACGATTCTGCTCTTCAGCGGGCAACTCGACCGAACCCCCGGAGAGGGTCACGCCTTTCCACCCGAGCATGAGTGGAAATTCGGCCAACACACTCCCTATATCGGCTCACTGAAAAGTAAACGCCGTAGCGTGTACCTGATGCGACAACGGGTGAAGCGGCACCCCTTCCTGGCAACCTTTGACGCAGCCGATCCGAATGTTGCGACTGGTCAGCGTGTCGAGAGTACGACGGCACTGCAAGCACTGTGGTTAATGAACAACCCCGATTTTCATGCACTCGCCACGGCGAGTGCCCAACGACTGTTGTCGACGACCCGACAGCTGTCGGAAGTCGTGCAACACGCCCATATTGCATTGACCAGCCACCCCGCGGATGAGGCCGACCTGCAGGCGGCCATGGCTTACATCCGTCAATGCGCACTGCGGGATCACAGTGCTGATCCAGGCAGTGAACAGGAACGGGCTGTCGCCAGTTATGTGCGGGTGCTCATGAGTAGCAACGTAGTTCTGTATGTGGAATGATCACAATGGATAGACGCCAGGCATTGTTCTCGCTCTTCGGCGGCTCACTACTGCTTCCTTCGTTCGCCGCGGAACTCCAGTCCCAGGATGACAGTCGATCCGGGCCACTCCGACCCAAGGCACCTCATTTCGCAGGCAAGGCGAAGAGTGTCATTTTGTTGTATATGTCGGGTGGCGTATCACACATCGAAACATTTGATCCGAAACCCAGGTTGGCCGCAGACCACGGCAAACCATCTGGCGTAAAGCAATTTCTGGGACCGCACTGGAGCTTCCGCCCTGGCGGCGAATGCGGCGCGCCTGTGAGTGATTTGTTTCCCCACATTCGCGAATGTATGGACGACATCTGCCTGATTCGATCGATGCGAGCCGACCACATCAGTCATATGGAGGCGACGCTCGGAATTCACACGGGCTCCTTCAGTGTGAAACGACCGAGCCTGGGCTCGTGGGTCAGCTATGGTATGGGAAGCTGGAATCAGAATCTGCCATCCTTCGTCGTCCTGGCGCCTCAGCTTCCCTACGGTGGCGACCAGTGCTGGTCAGCCGATTTCCTGCCAGCGATCCATCAAGGTACGCGCCTCGTCTCATCGAGTGACCCCCTCCCCAATCTGACCCCGATCGCCTCCGAGGACCTCCAGCAGCGCGAGTTGCAACTACTAGAACGATTGAACCGCAAACATCGAAAATCGCGCACGGCCGATTCGCGTCTGGCAGCACGCACGCAAACCTTCGCAACCGCTTTCGGTATGCAACATGCGATGCCCGATGTCCTGGACCTCAGCCAGGAAACAGCCGGGACTCTGCAGCTTTATGGCTTGGGAGAAGAGTCGACGGATGCCTTCGGCCGACAATGTCTCGTGGCCCGTAGAATGGTCGAACGTGGAGTTCGTTTCATCGAACTGATCGATACCGGATCGAACGCCCCCAACAATTGGGATTCACACACCAACATCCCCCGAGACCACCCTCCACGCGCCAAAGCGGTGGATCAACCCATTGCCGCGCTGCTACAGGACCTCAAACAACGAGGGCTGCTGGCGGAAACTCTGGTCGTCTGGACCACCGAATTTGGTCGCACACCCCACAACGACGGCCCGGTCGGCCGTTCGCACCATCCGCACGCATTTTCCTCCTGGCTGGCTGGCGCCGGAGTCCGCGCTGGCATGACCTATGGCGCGACAGACGAATACGGCTATCAAATCACTGAAAATGAGGTCCACGTCCACGACTTCCATGCCACCATCCTGCACCTCCTCGGCTTCGATCACGAACAGCTCACGTATCGACACGGCGGTCGCGACTTTCGCTTGACGGACGTCAGCGGAAACGTGGTACATGACATTCTCACGTGACTCGATGTCACGAGTTCTGACAGAACATGGGACTTGATCGATTTGCTGCGAGGCATACACCCGCGGTGCAGATGACCCTCGTTGCGACGGCCGTCACCAGTACCTTCCCCCCGCAACAGCGCAGGGAACTGGCAACTGCAGCCGGTTCACTGCCCCAGAAAAACAA
>CAZITS010000067.1:0-12826 GCA_964542185.1 uncultured Pirellulaceae bacterium | reverse complement strand
GGACCTTGATGATGACATCGATCTTTTTGCCCGCGTAGCTGTAGACGCGATCAAACCGCGCTGGCAACTCAACTTCCATCTGGGCAGAGGTCGTCCGAAACGACTTCTTGAACAGCACCCGCGAGTTATTCAACGGGCGGGGATCCTTGACATTGATTTCGCCGATTACCTGCAGAGTGGCGTCCTTGTCAATGGACTTCGGTTCCAGGGTGATGTAAGCAATGCAATGGTCGCTATTCAGATCGGGCTGATAGTCAATTTCAAGCGTGGCCATGTTGGTTTTGGTTCTTGGTCGGAGATAGGGAGTTGCTACTTGCAGACGCACCGCTCGCACGGAACCAACCATCAGCGTAGTGCAAAGGGAGTCTGACGCAAAACTGAAACGAAGAAGAGGGGGCGGCCGTCGCTGGGGCGGGTTGAAAATTCAAGTACGCTGGGAACTTCCCGGGGGTAACAGCTGGTATGATGTCGCCCCGGTCTGTTGCTGTAGAGGTGGGCTGTAGGCTGAGGGGGCGGAAGACGCTGCGGACTTTGAATTTCAGGAGCAAACTGCGATGTCGAACGGCCAGTATGAGGTGGTGGTCCAACGCAATGTGATGGTTGCCATGCGGGATGGTGTGGAACTGGCGACGGACCTCTATTTTCCCGCCCGCGGCGGCCAGGCGCTCGCCGGTTCGCTGCCCGTCTTGCTGCTACGCACGCCTTATAACAAGGACGAAGTGGAAGCCACCTTGGGTGCCAATCACTGGTTTGCGGAGCGTGGTTATCTTTGTGTGATTCAGGATTGTCGCGGGTGTTATCAATCGGGTGGCGACGTCAATTTTTTGTTTCCCGAAGCGGAAGACGGTTTTGACACGCTGGCGTGGATCGATCAGCAAGCGTGGTCTAATGGCCGGGTCGGTTCGTGGGGTACTTCCTGGATGGGGTGGACCCAGACTGCGATGGCGGCGTTGGGCCCCAAAAACCTGGTGGCGATGGTGCCCAATATGAGCGGTTCCGACGCACATCAATCAAGTGTGCGGCACGGCGGGGCGATGGAGCTTCGCTTTCTGGCCTGGGCATTCTGGCACTCGGCGACCAACACCCAGAGTACTTTAAAAACAGAGCCCTGGGTCGACGGTGCGTTAAATCAGGGAGCGACCCCGTTTCGTGATTGGCTGCGGCGGATGCCTATCCGGCCAGGGCAGACACAGCTGTCGTTGGTGCCGCCGTATGAATCGTGGGCATTCGAGATCTTTACGCATGCCGACCGCGACGCCTATTGGAAACATCCCAGTGTCTGTCCGCGCGAGTATTGGGATCGCTTTTCTGATGCGGCCACGCTGCTGGTGGGCGGCTGGTACGATTCGTACACCCGCGCCACCTTCGAAAACTTCACAGGGTTGTCGGAGCAAGGCAGGCATGTTCGGTTGTTGATGGGGCCCTGGACACACGGTGCCATTAAACCTGAGCTAAGTTACGCTGGTGATGTGGAGTTCGGTGCCGTGGCGGCGCTCGACAGTTTCCGCGAGCTGCACCTGGATTGGTTTGACTGCCATGTGCGGCAGAATCGCACGGGGCTCGAACTGGCTCCTGTACGGCTGTTCGTGATGGGAGGTGGCTCCGGGCAACGTACGCCGGCGGGCCGTCTGCTGCATGGGGGATGCTGGCGCGATGAGTCAGAATGGCCGCTGGCCCGAACTCGTTTTACACCTTATTACCTGCACGGGGATGGAAGTTTACAGGTGGCCGCACCGACTGCGGAAGAGGACGCGACCACGTACCGTTTTGACCCGGCACGTCCGGTGCCGTCGATTGGCGGTAATGTTTCGTCGCTCAGCGACGTCGGTCCATTGCCACGTGGTCTGACGGGTGCCGAATTTGCCCCGCGTGATAGCCGTATGCATGACATCCTTTCCTCGGGTGGCTACGACCAGGTTGAGGCGGAACGTTTCCTGGGTTGTCAGGAACCCTGTTTGCCGCTTGGCTCCCGTGCGGATGTCCTGGTCTTTCAGACTCCGCCGCTGGCGACCGACCTGGAAGTCACTGGGCCGATCGAAGTCAAATTGTGGGTTTGTTCTTCGGCATTGGATACCGACTTCACCGCAAAGCTGATCGATGTGTATCCACCGAGTAGCTGGTACCCACATGGTTACGCACTTAATCTGACGGATTCGATCACACGGCTACGTTATCGCAACGGCCGTTCGCTGGCGGACCCACTGCCGCCA
The DNA here is from genome assembly GCA_964542185.1 of uncultured Pirellulaceae bacterium. Taxonomy (GTDB): domain Bacteria; phylum Planctomycetota; class Planctomycetia; order Pirellulales; family Pirellulaceae; genus UBA9264. The sequence goes on along the minus strand of CAZITS010000067.1, from coordinate 10,616 downwards.
GGGGAACTCGACGAGATCACGATCGAGCTTTACCCGACAGCGAATTTGTTTGCCCGTGGGCACCGCATCCGCCTTGATATTTCCAGTAGTAATTTCCCGCGTTTTGACGTGAATCCAAACACGGGAGAACCGATCGGCCAAAACCGTCGCCAGGTTGCGGCCGACAACACGGTGTTTCATGACCAGACGCGTGCTTCCCATGTCGTGCTGCCTTTGATTCCGCTCGAATCTGACGGTTAGACTGATTGTGGCAGCCTGATAGTCGATGGATTGGACCGGTGGTGCCCCCACGGATTATCTCCGTCGCAACTGGCAATTGAGCCGGATCGGAAATCGGGATAAACTCGAACCTGGGGTTGCCAGTTGTGGATTGCCCTGACCGCATTCAGGTGCGAAAGCGAAGTAATCTGATGAGTCTCCCGCAAGATTTTTTTGTTGAATTGGAAGGCGCGGTCGATGGGCCGATGTCGGGGATTGAAGTCCGTGAGTTGGCGCTCAAAGGCAAAGTCACGCCGGCAACCCGGATTGGGTTGTCACAAACAGGAGATTCCAAGCTGAGCTGGTTTCCTGCGAAACGGCTGTCGGGCCTGTTCGACGCGACGGGTAAAGCGTTACCTCACCCTCCTTTGACACAGGCGTACATGAAGGGCGCGTCGTCGGCTGCGGACTCCTCCCAGGAGTCAAAGAGCCATCAGGTCTTTGGGGATGGTCCGGGCGCGATTGAACCAGCGGCGGCGCTGGAAACGGCCTCCGTCAGTGAGCATCAAACGCACCGTTGGCACTACAGTCATGATGGACAGGCAGTGGGGCCGGTTTCTTACGACCAGCTGCTCGCGGAATATCGCACCCAGAAAGTGAGTGCGCAAACACTGGTTTGGCGCGAAGGATTTGAGGATTGGATATTAGCCGAGGAGGTGCCGGGATTGATTCCCGGTGATGGCGCTCATTAGGCCAGAGCTCGAGTGTCTGTAGCGAACAGGGGCACGATCGAAGCGGCATTAGCGTCCTGGTTTGGGTTTGCCTGGGTCTCCTGGTCAACTAGAATTCAGACAGGATCTGAGGCTTTGTGGAGTTGCGTCACGTCAGCTTTCAGAGAGGCCGATAATGCACAAGATAGTTCGTTCGGAATGGCCGATCAGGTGCTTGATGTTCGTGCTTGTCGGATGCGCTGTTCCGGCAGCGGGGGACGATCAAGTCTCATCGGTCTGGCCTTACACGACGCTTGAGAAGCCGGACGTGCCTCCGGTTCAGCAGGGCGAGTGGGTTGCCAATCCCATTGACGCTTTCGTCCTTGCAAAACAAGAGCTGCATGGGTTGTCACCAGCTCCTCTAGTAGCCCCCCGTGTCTTGTTGCGGCGGCTTTATTTTGACCTGATTGGTTTACCTCCCGAGCCGGACGAGATGGAGGCCTTTCTGAGCGACTCGTCGCCCCAGGCCTTTGAGCAGGTGGTCGAACGGCTGCTGCGCGATCCCCGTTATGGGGAACGCTGGGGCCGTCATTGGCTGGACGTAGTACGTTACGCGGATACCGGTGGCGGGGGGCTCGATTTTCCGCTGCCGCACATGTGGCGGTATCGTGATTACGTGATTCGAGCGTTTAATCAACATCGGCCGTATGACCGATTTATCCGCGAACAAATCGCCGGCGATGTTTACGGGCAGTTTGGCTCGGAGGGGAAGATCGGGGCGGGATTTCTTCGCCTGGGTGTCTTTGTGGAAGGTACTCGGGCAGAGATGCGCCGGGATTTACTGAATGACATCGTAGGCACTACTGGCTCGGTGTTCCTGGGATTGTCACTGGAGTGCGCCCGCTGCCATGACCATAAATTTGATCCGATTCCAACCCGTGATTATTACCGCCTGGAAGCGTTTTTTTCCGCAGTTACGGTGCGTCCGGAGAGCGTGGCTTTTACACAGTACGAGCATCCGGAAGAGCTTGGAAAGAGAGCAAAGTCCTGGGAGAAACAACTCGCAGATCGTAAGGATAGGCATGCTGCGTTAAAGCAGACTTTCCGTGTCCGTTTGACAGAGCTCTATGCTGGTCGCTTGACGGCGCCGCAGGATTTGAAAGATATTGCCGCTCCGGTCAGTGACGGTGATGTTTCACGCGAGATGCGGCGTGGCATCCTGTTTACGCAGGAAGAGCAGGAACGCTTTGCCGAGATGCAACGTGAAGCGACGGGGGCCGACAACCTTCCTGGCCGTTTTCAGCCACGCGCCTATTCTGCCGCCGATTTGATCGGAGCGAGTAATACGCCCGATCCGAATTACCCGATTGCTCCAGCGACGTTTGTGCTGGAAAGTGGGGACCCGAAACAGCAAGGTGCGCACGTGAAACCCGGTTACCTGACAGCGGTAACGGGTGTGGAACGGGATATCGACCTGGAAGGTGTGCAGTACAGCCGCCGCAAGATCCTCGCGGAATGGATCGCCAGTAAAGAGAATCCACTCACGGCGCGTGTGATGGTGAATCGGATCTGGTATTACCATTTCGGGACGGGGTTGCTGACAACACCGAGTGACTTTGGCAAGAATGGTGGCGGGACCGTCCAGCACGAGTTGATCGATTGGCTGGCCTGGCAGTTGATGGCAAATGACTGGAGTATCCAGTCGATTCACCGATTGATAGTGGGTTCCAACACGTATCGCCAGTCTTTGCACCACCCTCAGGCGAAGACCTTTGAAGCACGCGATCCGGAGGTTCTCTTTTTATGGCGGCGGAAGCCGATTCGACTTGAAGCCGAGACCATTCGCGATAGCGTGTTGGCGATCAGTGGCGAGTTGAATGAAGAGGCCGGGGGGCCTGGTTTTTTTCCGGAAATTGATGATGGCCTGATGAAACGCGCGTCGACCTGGTGGCAACCTTCGTCACCATCCCAGCGGAATCGACGAAGCGTCTACATGATGCAGAAACGGGCCATGGTACATCCCATGCTCAAAGCATTTGATGGAGCCAATCTCAATGAGAGCTGTTCGGTCCGCGGTGTGACGACAGTGACGCCTCAGGTGTTTGCGTTGTTTAATAGCCGTTTCATGCACGATAAGAGTGCCGCACTAGCCAGCCGGTTGGTGCGCGAAGCCGGCGACGAACCCAGAGCGCAGATCGAACGTGGTTATCAGCTTGTATTACAACGTCAGCCGACAGACTTTGAAGTTTCACGCAGCCGGACGTTTCTGCAGCGTCAGTCGTTAGCTGAACTCTGTCTGGTGTTGTTGAATCTGAACGAGTTTTCCTATTTGGAGTGAGCCTTGTGAGCGCCACTTGACGCCGCTCATTGAAACGGAGGCAAACCATGTCATTGAACGATCGTGCTGCAAACCATTCCGCACCCGGTGGTCCCGCGCTGGGGCGGCGAGAATTCTTATACGGTCTGGGGCAAGGTGTCGGTAGTGTTGCACTCAGTTCCATGTTGCTGCAGGACCAGTACCTGTCGGCAGCCGAGCCGGCAGATCCCCTGCAAGTCAAGGATCCCCATCGAACGCCCCGCGCCAAATCGGTCATTTTCTTGTTCATGTATGGCGGTCCGAGCCAGATGGACACGTTTGATCCAAAGCCTGTGCTGCAGCGTTATCACGGGAAACCGGTAACGCGGATCTATGGCGGCGGTGGTAATGGCGACAACCGTGAAGAACGCCTCTATGTGGGCACTCCATTCCGATTCAAGCAGCATGGGCAATGCGGGCAACAGGTGTCAGAGCTGTTTCCCAATCTGGCCACGTGCGTTGACGACATGGCGTTTCTGCGGTCGATGCATGTCGATTCCGCAATTCACCCGATGGCGTCTTTTCAGATGAACCTGGGTACGTTGCTACCGGGTTCGCCTTCGATGGGGTCCTGGGTGCTCTATGGCTTGGGTACGGAGAATCGGGATTTACCCGGTTTTGTTGTGTTGGCGGACCGCGGTTTGTGGAGTGGAGCCGTTAACTACTCGAATGGCTTCCTGCCGGCGCAGACTCAGGGTACTCTGCTCAATCCCAGTGGAGGTGGGATCGCCGATTTGCAGCCACCACCAGGTGTCACCCGCGGGAGCCAGCAGGCGAGTATCGACTTGTTGAACGACTTGAACCGCCCGTATCTCTCTTCGGATCCACAGAATACCGACCTGGTGGCTCGTATGCGCAACTACGAACTCGCGTTTCGCATGCAGTCCGCCGTGCCAGAGGCGATGGATCTGGGACGTGAAACGGCAGCCGTCCGCGACTTGTACGGTCTGGATCATAAAGTCACCCAACCGATGGGTGAACGCTGTCTCATGGCGCGCCGTCTGGTGGAGCGGGGAGTCCGGTTTGTCCAAGTCTATAGTCACGGATGGGATTCCCACGACCGGATCGAGCAGCATCATCGACGTCGAGCACAGGCAACGGATCGTCCGCTTGCCGGGTTAATCAAGGATTTGAAGCAACGCGGCCTGTTGGATGATACGCTCATCGTATGGTGCGGCGAATTTGGCCGGACGCCCGACAACCACAAGGGGTTTTTCGCCACATATCCCGGTCGCGATCACAACAAAGAGGGCATGATCGCCTGGTTTGCTGGCGGCGGTATTCGCCCTGGGACGACAGTTGGTTCGACGGATGATTTTGGTCTCAGAGCTGCGGAAAACAGCTGTCATCTCCACGATATGCACGCCACGATTCTGCATATGCTGGGTTTGAATGATATGGATCTGACCTATTATCACGGTGGTCGATTCAAGCGATTGACCGACCTGGGTGGCGAAGTCATTCAGGAATTGGTCGCTTGAGAAAACCAGCTCTGGACGTGTGGGGCGGCTGGGCTGCAGCGCCTTTACGGTCAGCTGTCTGCCGAAGGCATCGCGACGATTTCAATGCGTGCGACCTGCAGGGATTTGTCCGAACCTCGCCCGCGTTTTTGTAACGTGAACGCGATTGCATTGTGGCCAGACTGCAAATCCGTCACGGGAAGTTGCCAACGCAAACCGTCGAAACGCTGGTCGAGTTGACGGGTTGGCGGCATGCCGATCAGGCCCTGCTGGGCTGGAATGTCGAGCGTGGCGCCCAGGGGTTGCTGAGCCGGGTGCGCATCGACGACACCGGGCGGGAGCAGCTTGCCGTTGAGTGACACGCTGAGCTGATCGCCAGGCTGACAGAAGTGCAGCCCAACCCACAGTTCGGCGGTTTGTGGCTTTCCCGATACGGGGACCTGGACCGTTTTCGCACCCGATTCGACGGTGAGTTCGAGGGGGACCTGGGGGGCGCGATAGGTGGTGTTAAACCGCAGGTAATCGGTGCCGATACTTCGGCCTACATCGAACTTATGGACCAGTGTGTAATGTTGTTTTGTTTGGGCCAGTGTCGCGGGGTTGGCGATCTCATTGATCAGTTTTTGACGCCACGCGCCGTAGTGGAACCAGTTAAATGTGTAGAGTCCGTCAGCACCATCGCGCCAGAGATTGGCAGCACTGCCTCGAATGACGGCGTCAGGACTGACCTGATAGCCATTTCCGTACGCGTACAGGCTGGGGTAAATAGGAATCTTTCGACGTTGCATGAATTGGCGGAATTCGGCCAGGGTAGGCAACTCGGTCAGGCCTTGTCCCAGGATCAATGCGTCAAACAAGTCTTCACGAATCCAGGTGGGGACATCGTAGCCTCCCAGCAGGCACCATGAGAGCCGCTCAGGAACGCGGACCGCAATCTCGATGGGGCGGCCGCGCGCTTGGGCCCGCTGTTGGAGTGATGCACGGACTTCCCGCATGAACTCAGTCAGATAGCCGGCGTGTTTGCGTTCCTCGCCTCTGGGGAAATTCAACGTATGACGCAGCCAATCGAGTTCGATCCCGTCAAAGTCCCAGCGATCAAATAATTCTTCGATAACTCGTAACTTCAAGGCGCGGACCTGTCGATTGCGATAATCCAGTGCTGTCCAGCGATCGAGATTTTCAACGAGCCAGTGCAAGTTCTGCCGTTTGAAGGTTGGCAGTTCCGGATTGGGAAGCTGCCCACGCGGGGGTTGTGCGTCGTGCGTGTCGTTCATCCGCAGCGAGGCAAACGCGGCCAGTCCCCGCCGCCGACATTCCGAGACGATGACATCCGGAGGATTGTGCCCTTGGCTGGCGAGGTGATGTGGATTGCGATATTGGTCTTGGGGATCGAATTCGATGTCGCCGTGCCACGCCCGACGCGGTGGAAACTGAAAGGCGTCAGCCTGGCCTGGCCATTCCAGAACCTCGCTGTCGTATTCGGCAACATTTCCGCTGCCAAAGCTGAACAGCAGGGTGTCGACGGCGGTGTTTTCGAGCGGTCCGAAAACCAGCGATACAAATTGTTCACGGGTCAACGGACCTGGAGATTCTGGAAAAAGTGTTTTGCCCCATCCATGAATGACCGAACCATCGCAATTGAACAGAAAACGCCGAGGGGGCGGATCCGTGACTGCCGCATCGAGACGGCTGTTGGGGACGAGCCAGGGGAGGCTGACTGCCAGACTTTGGAGCCATTGTCGACGGTCGATCGATATCTGCATAGGATCAAGGGATGCTGGCGGTGCGCTAGATGGCCTCTGCGTGTGGAGAACTGCATCATGCATCACTCGGGTTGCCTTGTCCAGCGTTGGCTCGCGTGCCAGATGCTGCTTGTGTCTGGTCGACTGGCCAGGGTCCAGGCAATTAGATCAAGGGCGTTCGCCCGGTCAACCGGCGGTGTTCGCTTGACGGTCCGTTAGAGGATCACGCAGGAAGTTGCAGCCAGTCTGGCAGGAAGCAGTGCAGCGGTCCTGCCATCAGGTTGTCGATCGTGTCGATGTCGTACACGTCCTCCGAACCGGGCTCTCCAAACGTGCCGGAATGCCCGCGGGCAGTGGGTGACGCGTCTTTCATTTGGGTGGGCAGGCCAGCTCCACGCAGGGACTGTGTCGCGAGGTAAAACCGCCTGGTGTACACCGGGCTAGCGGGTGGAAAAACGTTCTGGCGCAGAGAGGAGGGCGCAGGCAGAGTGACAGGAGCCGTGGCCCATAGACCGAAGAGGTCGTCACCAGGTGGCAGAATTTCCCCTTCTGCCGAGTTGCTGCTGCGGTTGAGCGCATTGACGACCAGGAGTATATCGATCGGCGCGTGGTGCCCGTCCCGGTTGACGTCCAGAAATGGCGCGACGACCCCTTCTTGGCGTGTGGGTGACAAGAGAGTCGCCCCGGTTTCATTGAGGCGCGAGATCCCGGTGATGGCGTCGTTGGGCGCTGTGAACCCGTCGTCATTGACGTCGTTCGCGAGCAATCCGTTGTACCAGGGAAAGTCCGTGGCGAGCGCGAGGTGAACTGTGGTGGGCAGGCTGGCGTCGACGCCATCATGAGCCTGGTAGAGGAAGTGATCTACACGATTGAACAGTGGGTTGGGGAGATATTCGAAACTGCCGTTGGCGGCGAGTGTCAGTTGTCCGTGCCGGGTTGTCTCTACCAGCACGGCCTCAAGTGGATCCCCTTCGACATCCTGATCATTGATGAGCACGCCGTTGGCAGCGATCGCCAGGAGCTGATTCTCTGAACCATCGAAAGCGTCAGCTACCGCGACCGGAACGTCGTTGACCGGGTGGACCAACACGGTGAACGAGCCGGTCAAACTGGCGTTGTCGGTTTGGGTCTCTAGGTCCTGGTCGGGGCCTCCGTCTTCCACGGTAACTTGGATCTCGACTGATCCTGTCGCGTTGGGAAGAGACATAAAGGCGAGGGTCGCTGTGGCATCCGGGGAGAGATAGGTGACTGTTGGAGCTGGAACGATTTGAGGATTGCTGCTATGCGCAGTAATCCGGAGGGGCTGTTGTTCCTCTCCCCCCGCTGAGATCTCGTCCAACGCAATTTCCTGGAGGCCAGCGTCCTCGTCGAGTTCCAGGTCTGCAGGAATAGCGAGGGTGGGGACGCGATTGATGAGGATCGATTGTGGAGCGTAGTCGTATCGACGCTGGCCCGTCTCGTCGTAGATCTCCGCTAGCAGGCGGTAGGTACCCGACGGTATTTCCGGTGCTGTCATCGTGACCTGCTGACTCAGCACCGTGACAGTTGCCTCGACAGCGGTCGTTCCCAGCAGGTGTTCATTGGTGTTGAACGGGTTCTGGTCGGCATCCAATTGAAAGCGGACTGTAGCACTGCTATCCGCATCCTGGTAGTTGAACTGAATCGGGATAGGGTCGCCTGGTGAGGTAATTGCGTTCTCCAGCGGGGTGGTGACTGCCAACAGGTTGGGCCAGGTGGCGGCACTCCAGTCGACTTGCTGGCGTACCGCGTCACCGCCGAAAGACTCCAGCAGGCCATCGGCCGCGCGTGTTTTTCCCATGATTCGACTGTAGGCAAAACCACTCTCGTCACGTGGCGGGTGCGGGGCGTTGTACCAGTTGTTGGGAATTTCCACCCAGCCGTCATCGGCAGGCGGGTTGGTCGAGGTGTCGATGGTCCCGTGGTACCAGAGCGGAACGTCGAGATGCTCGCTGGCATAGCCTCCGTCACTGAGAATGCTTTCGGAGAGCTGGAAATCCGCGGCATTGGCGACGGGTTCACCGGTGAAGTCGTACGAGAGTGATCCCTCGGTACGCCAGTAATTGTCCCAGAAGACGACGTTCTCCCAACTCGTCATAGGGGCGTCACCGAAATCATAATTCGTCAATAACGGTTCGCGAACTCCATCAACCGGGTGAGGATCAAGCGTCGTGACCTGATCGACCCAGATCCCGAGTTTTCCCAGCTGGTGTGCCAGCTCGCCTGCCAGTGAACCACCTCGACTGTGTCCGATCAGATGCAGTGGCAGAGTGGAGATGGGATGTTCCAGATTGGGCAACAGGTCCGCAGCAGCGAGCCGTTCTGCGACGGCGGTGGCCACATCGGTCGTGCTGCGATAGTAACCACCACCCGGAACAGCGGTGCCTGCCACGTCCGACCAATCCAGTAGCAGGGCAAACTCGGGGTTACTGGTGGCGGCGGCGGTGGGCGATGGGCCACTGGAGGTTGCGGTTTCAACCTGCAGAGGTCCACCGTCGTGTCCCGGGTCAGTGACCTCGATGCGGTAGCGGGGTTGATTGAGCTGCAGATCTTCCCGGTCGATAATTGCATCAGCTTGGGCGCGAATCCAGCCGTCGACGTTGCTGTTAAATCCATGGGTCCACAGGGTCACGCCTGCCAGCAGGCAGCGTGGTTCCAGGCGTTCACATTGCAGCGTGCGAAAGACCGTCGCACGCGGCGCGTCATTCTGCCGATTCCGGACCATGGGTCTATCCTATCACGTTTGAGTCCGCGCGGATGATACCTCAAAGAAATCGGCATCTTGCCATCTGCGCGGGCATTAATTGACGGGCTGGCAAGCAGAATCTATTCTCTACGGCGCGGTGCTGCGAGGGTTAAAGGCTGAGTCATGGGTGGTTGTCCCTCCTGCAGCGGTCCACTGTCCCGTAAGGAGAATCATGATGCGGTACGTACTCTGGCAGCTGCAGCGACGTTGCACAATTGGATTGGCAGGGAGCTTGCTTGCAGGAGCGTTGGTGGTGTTCAACTCGGCAGGCCTGCAGGCTACCGAACCGCAGTCAGATTTGTCTCGACATACCATCAACCGTATCTGTTTCATGTTTCACCCCGTTTGCTGGCGTATGCATGGTGAAAAACCGCCCGCGGGTGCGGACCCGGAGAATTGGGCGGCGTGCTATAACCGTGAGCTGCGGGTCAACGAATTACAGAAGCAGTTCATCAGTCGTCTTCCGGAAAATGCTGCGTTGGTCTTGTTTCCAATTGGGAATGGGGCTGCCATGCGAGCACTGGAAGAGCACGCTACCAAGGCCCTGGGACGCCGTTGCGTCATCGTCCGTCGGCCGGGTAAGGATCCGCCGCGCAGTTGGGCCAGGCTCAGCGATCCGATTGGCGAGTTTCTCGCCAATCCCGCCCTGGAAGGCCGTGCGGAATTTCTGTCGTCGATTCCAGACAAGATCCAATCAGAACTTGTCACCGAGCTCAGTCAGGTAAGTAAGGCGGAACGCCAGGGATGGAATGTTTCAGTGCTCGAAGTGATTTACTATAGCCGGATGTGTGCCCTGGACATCGAAAGCGCTTTTGCGAAACGAAACCTGGTCTACGATCCGGCGGTTGTGCGCAGCGAAGCGTTTGGTGAAGGCTTCGAACAATGCGCCATGACTTGGAAGCAAATGCTGGTGCCCTACCTGGGACTTGCGCATCCCGCCGAGAATAACTTTGACTTGTCGGTTAGCGGTGCGCCCTTTCTGGTTGATGCGGTATTGAAGCAACGGATTCGTTTGAGTCATGATTTGCGACTCTATCTGTGGGAGGCCGTCGACGGCCGTAAGGTTGCCATGTATTGCCGCGCCTGGTGCCGCCTCAAAGATCCCCAGCTCTATGCTCGTGTGGCGCTGGATGACTTGTCGCTGGTTGTACGCGAAGTGCACGATAAGGAGTGCTGGCCACAGGCCGACGATCCCACGCTGGGATTGAAGGTAGAAGGAGGCCACCTTCGTGTCCCGGTTTTTAACGGCATTCGTCGTGATTTTGACTGGCGAAAAGCGGTTCAGACTGATGAAGAAGCCTGTTATTTGATTGCGGACAACATCAGTCTGGAGGACTTCCGCAAGCGATTACTGGATGCACATATCGGGAGATAGTGTGGGACGGG
>CAZITS010000066.1:0-12826 GCA_964542185.1 uncultured Pirellulaceae bacterium | reverse complement strand
TTGACGATTGAGATCACCTAGCAGGCCGTGTCGTCCGGAGACCCGATCGACATCCAGGCCTGGCGAGAGTGTCAGGCTATCTACCTTGAAGTCAGCACTGTTTGGATCGCTGGTAATTTGCCACGGGTCGTGGGTCGCTCCCAGGAGTCCGGCATGCTGACCAGGCCAGATCAGCGGTGGCTGCTGCATAAAGGTTGGGAGATTCACTCCGTTGGGAATACCGTCATGGCGAGGACGGAAGTAGTCATACGCTCCCGCGTAGTTGGGCCAGTCGGTCCGTGAGGCGATCTTGTCGAAAAACGCGCCGGGCTGAAACTGCCCCGTGAGCACGTGATGGGTCGACATCAGGTGGTTATTGTCTTTGTGGGCAAACGAGCGGACAACGGCAAATTTGTCCGCATGTTTGATGAGTTCCGGCATGTGCTCGCACATCTGGAAACCGGGAATCGAGGTTGCCGCCGGTTTGAATTCACCGCGGACTTCAGCCGGGGCATCGGGCTTCATATCCACCGTGTCGTGGTGGCTCATGGCCCCGGTCGTCCACACCAAAAGCATCTTTTTGCCGTCCCGCGGAGGCGCTGCTGCCGACGCAGCAGCGGCGGCCTGGGCCCGGTTCGCGAACAGCGCAGGAAGCGCCAAACCCATGGCGCCAGAGTACCCTACTTGGAGGAGCTCGCGTCGTGTGAGTCCGGTGGAATGAGTATGTGCGATTCGACGGCGGATCGACATCGACAGTTCCTTCCCAGGGCAGTCGGAAAGGGGAGCCCTGTTCGTGGTAAGGCGGGCACGCGCCCGCGAAGGGGGAGCAATAGACCAGCGGGAGTTGGCTGTGGGCAGGACTCCCGCTCGGCGCAGTCCTGATCATACACAGAAATCGGCTAATGGTCATTACCGGCTTCAGCCGGAGACCGCCGGCGACCGCCATTTTACGGTTTAGACGCTGATTTTTGGTTTCACCGAGGCGGCACCTTGGGATAGCCCTGCTGGGGGGTGTTCAGGGTTTGCCGCGAGTGAGTTGCCAGCCGGCGACATCCGCCGTCAGGCCTGTCGCACCCAGGTGCTCGTCATACACCTCGTGCATTTCCGCAATGGAGTCGAAATAGCCGACGATGAACGCGGCGCTGAACGACTCCCCCGCCCGGATCGGGCGGCCACCAATTTCCTCAATCATGCAGACGTATCCGCGTTGATGGCACCAGGCTTCATGAACAACCGATGGATCGAGTGTCATGCCAGCCAGCCACGGTCCTTGTTTGCCTGTTTGGGGATTGCGTAGCCGGTAGGCGCGGATGAACCGGCGGGGCGGCGTGGCGACGCGGTCGCGTCGGTAATTGAACTGTTCATCGGGGGCAAAGCTGGTGAAGAACCTGGTTGCGGGAATGGTCGTGTTGCCGTCCTTCTGCTGAGCGTGGTAGCTGAGGTAGATTTCGCTGAATGTATTGCCACGGTCATGTTTAATGTGGCCAGGCATGTCGATGCGCAGGAACATGGCGGGACTACTGTTGCGCGCGTCGATACGATCGCTGGAGATGAAGTACCGTTTGCCGGCTGGGAAGACGATCGTCTGGGTCCACAGCGATCCTTTTTCTTTACCCGGAGCAGCGGTCTGATAACGGTAGGAAGAGACAAAGGCAACAAAATCTTTGCCACGGATTGTCTGCGGCTGCAGGCGTTTGGCTTGCGTGCAGATTTGTGGGCCTTCGAGGGAGCGTTTCGGTGTCTTACCGTGATAGGGTGTGTTGAATCGATAAATGAGTTCCTCGTCGAGTTCATCCCGGTAGGTCTCGTCGCTGCCGGGTTCCATGATCCAGTCGACGATGTCGAGGCCGTAACCCACATCCCGGAATCCAGATTTTCGGTCAAGCAGTGAGCCGGCTGCGACGCCGCTAACGTAACCCTGTTTACGAACGGCGGCTTGCAAATGAGGTGTGGTCAGCGTGATCTGTTCCGCGGTTTCCTTCACTTCAAACGTCTGGCTGCGGAGGGTGCGGCAGGGCGCGGTAGTAAGGAACAGGCAGGCTACCAGCGGTGCCAGGAAACGACCGCTCGCACGAGGCTGGGGCGCTGCCGGCAACCAGAAAGTGACCCGTCGATATGGTCGCAGGTTGGCCATTGCAATATCTCCACAGAGGGGCAATCCGAAACGCTTAAGGAGTCTTGGGGGCATCCGCATCCTGTGAGGCAACGCCGAATCCCTTCCGGACCCATTCATTCAGGCCCCCCTTGGCCGTGCGCACATGTCGGTAGCCTTTGGATTTCAACAGCAGGGCAGCCCGTTTAGAGAACTTGCCTATATTACAGAGCGTCACGATGGCGGCGTCGCGATCCTCGGGAAGTTCCTTGTCCCGTGTAGCGAGATCGTCTTCAGGGATGTTTAGTGACCCGGGGATGTGCATCTCAGCGAACATTTCAGGAGAGCGAATGTCGAGGACCAGCGGGGCGGGATCCTGTGTCAATTCTTCGTGCAGGTCTTTCACACGCACGGAGTCGTAAGGATTCTTGAGGTTCTCCATCATTTCCGCCAGCAATGCGTCACTTTTGCTGGGCGCGGACGTATCGCTCGCGGCACTACCCGGTCCACTGGTGGGCACGAGCTGAGGAAAATGGCGCAACACCGAGGACGCATACTTGAAAATGTTATCGGGGAATACCACCACCGCGATCAGGCCCGGTTCGTCTGGTACCAGCTTGATCGCTCCGGCCAGCGCCATCCCGCAGCTGGGGCCCGCGATGATGCACTCTTCTCGATTCAAACGCCAACACAGGTCGTACGCTTCCCGGTTGCCAATCTCGACTTCTGCGTTGTATTCATCGGGGCGATACAGTTGCGTCTGTTGCAGTTGACGTCGGCTGCGGACACCCGGGATGTCGTGCCCTTCTTCCGGGCAGACTCCCAGTACCTGAACGGCAGCAGATTGCTCCTTGAGAAAACGTCCGGTACCCGTGATGGTGCCACAGGTCCCTAATCCCGCAATCAGGTGCGTGACGTTGCCGGCGGTCTGTTTCCAGATTTCCGGTCCGGTGGTGCGGTAGTGCGCCTGTGGGTTCGCTTCATTGACATACTGGTCGAGGTGAACGGTGTCCGGATCGTCTTGCGCGGTGGCGCGGGCTTTGGCGATGGCCCCTTCGGGAGCTCCTGGGGCGGGGCAGAGCGAGTCATCCAGTTCCACGACCTCCGCTCCAAAGAAGCGCAGCACGGTCCGTTTTTCCAACGGGATGGCCTGGGAGAGAGGTGTCTGCAGCGGGTAGCCTTGAGCATTACCGATCATCGCCAGGCCCAGGCCCGTGTTACCGGAAGTCGCTTCGACCAGGCGTTTACCAGGCGACAAGGCGTCTCGTTGTTCCGCATCGGCGATCAGGTTCGCGGCGACGCGGTCTTTGACTGCACCGAACGGGTTATACCACTCCAGCTTGGCCAGAAACGTCGTATGTTGGTGGGGAACCACGTGGTTCAGGCGTACCAGTGGCGTGGGATTGTCCTCGTTAGAGAGCATCCCTAGCATCGAATCGTAAGTTCTCAGGGAGTGGTCGTTGTTCATGGAGCGCGAATATATAAGTCAGCGGATATTTTTCAAGGCGTTACGGGCCGCACCGTCGGTTCCGTCGGGCATTCTCAATGCCTGATTCCACGTGTACATTGTAAAGGTCTACCTGCCGCAGGTCGCCGCACTTTGCGTGCGCAGCGCCTCGCGGCCCTGGACGTCTTTCCTCAAACTACGATACAGACAGCGGTTTCCTGTTGATTCTTCACTTTGGAGCAGGTTTTGATGAAGGCGAGTAACGAGGTCTGGAAAGAACGCCTCCGTGGTGAAATCACGCCGCAAATGGCAGAGGAAATCGATGTGTTTGAGACGGAGATCCAGCTTCGTCGTCAAGAAAAAGTGGACGAAAAGTTGTTTGCGGAAACCCGCCTGCGGCGCGGTGTCTACGGGCAGCGTTATGACAACGGACAACGCAATGACGGTACGTCATCCCGCACCCTACCCTACGATTCGAAAGCCACCAAGGGGCCCAACACGGTATGGGACGCTCCCGGGATGCAGCGGATCAAGATTCCATACGGTGGGACGAATGCTGCCCAGCTGGAGGTGCTGGCGGAATTAGCGGAGGAGTACTCGGACGGCATAGTTCACATCACGACCCGTCAGGATTTTCAACTCCACTTCGTACACGTCGAAAATACACCCACGTTGATGCGACGTTTGGCGGCTGTCGGAATTACCACCCGCGAAGCCTGTGGCAACTCCGTCCGTAATGTCACTGGATGTCCCTACATGGGAGTCTGCCCGGACGAGGCGTTTGACGTGACGCCCTATGCCCATGCCCTGACTCAGTTCATGCTGGGCCATCCTGATGCGCAGAATTTTGGTCGTAAATTCAAGCCGACTTTCAGTGGCTGCGTCGACCATGCGTGCGGTCTGACGGGAATGCATGATCTGGGTTTGACTGCTGCTGTCAGAGTTGTTGACGGAGAGGAACGCCGGGGCTTTCAAATGGTCGTTGGTGGCGGATTAGGGGCGGTGCCACGTCAGGCCAAAGTGTTCGATGAATTTTTGCCACCGGAAGAGATTCTGCCCATCGCCCAGGCAATGGCACGCGTGTTTGGAAAACACGGTGAGAAGAAGACACGCAGTCGTGCTCGACTCAAGTTCTTGATCGAGAAATGGGGAATGGAAAAATTCAAGGAGGAGGTGCTCGCCGAGCGCGCAAAACTACCACACGACCCAGGCTGGACAGATTACCTTGAGGAGATTGAAGCCAATACGGAGGGGCCGTTGAATCCGCCCGGCGCCCCCCCTGCGGTGGATGCGGGAAGTTCGCTCGAGCGTTGGATGCGCAGTAATCTGCGTGGGCAGCGGCAGGATGGGTATGTGGTGGCGACGGTTGCGTTGCCGTTGGGTGATATCACCGCCACGCAGCTGCGTGACTTGGCGGATATCGTCCGCCGTTTTACGAAGGACACAATTCGCACGACAGTAGAACAGAATTTTGTGCTCCGCTGGATCAGCCAGGCGGATGTGCCTGAGCTGCACGAGGCGTTGGACGCGGCTGGCCTGGCTGAGCCGGGAGTCAGTAATGTGTTTGATATTGTGGCCTGTCCCGGGACTGACACATGCAAACTCGGCATTTCTTCGTCCCGTGGATTGGCTGCAGAGTTGCGGCATCAGCTGGTGGCTCGGAGTGTCGAATTGGAACAGGCGATCGAAGACCTGCATATCAAGATCAGTGGCTGTTTCAACAGTTGCGGACAACATCATGTCGCCGACATTGGGTTTTATGGCGTCAGTCGTACGATTGGTGGATTTAAGGTGCCACACTTTCAGGTGGTTCTCGGTGGGCAGTGGGAGGAAAACGCGGGGTCGTATGGCTTGCCAATCGTGGCAGTGCCCTCGAAACGTGTTCCCCAGGCGCTGGACTTGATTACCGCTTATTACATGGAGAATCGGTCTGGTGATGAACGTTTTCCCGCATTCGTAGTACGGATGGGGAAGGCTGCGATTCGCCAATTGCTGGATGGTGTGACGAAGGATCCGCCCGAGCACGAGGCCGAACCCGAGTTCTATTCCGATTGGGGCGATCCACGGCAGTACAGTCTGGGTGATATTGGCAAAGGCGAGTGCGCTGGTGAAGTGGTAACCCAATTTGAGTTTGAAATCGGCGCGGCGGAGCGAACCGTGTTCGAATCGCAGGTGCAGCTTGAAAATGGCCAGCATCAGGAGGCCGGTGCTGGGGCGTATCAGGCGATGGTGAAAGCAGCCAAGGCATTGGTGCAGCTGCAGTATGACGATGTCACCGAAAATGACGTCGATGAAGTAGTGGAAGAATTCAAGGAGCGTTATTACGACAATGAGGCCATTTTTGACCCCTTTGCAGGACCGAAATTCGCGGACTATTTTCTGGCGGCGCATAACCAGGGCGAGAGCAAGCACACGCACGATTCCGCGCATACGTTAATCGAGGAAGCCCACCTGTTTCTGGAAGCCGTGCACAGTTGCTACAACAAGATACGTAGCGAAGGCCTCAGCGCTTTGGGAGCGAGTTCGTGAATTTGCAACATATCAACGTGAAGTTTTTTGTGGACGGCGAGATGCCCGTCGATCTGGAACAGGTCGTCAACGCGTTTCATCGTTGGGTAGCGGATCAGTCAATGGAGGAGTTGTTGGTCGATGTGGCGGATTATCGTCATGTGCCATGCACTCCGAGCGTGGTGTTGGTTGGCCATGAGGCCGATTATGCCATCGATTATTCGCAACAACGCCTCGGCCTTGTTTATAACGACAAGATGAAGCGAGAGGGCGACAATGGGGAGCGGTTTCGCCATGCATACCAGGCGGCGGTCAAGGCGTGCCTCAAATTGGAGGCGGAGTTTCCCGGCCTGCAATTCAGCCGGTCAGAATTTGCCTGGTCTATCAACGATCGCGGGCTGGCACCGAACGCGGAGGAGACATTTGTGTCCTGCGAGTCCTTGATTCCCGTGATACTCGAGGACGTGCTCCAGACAGACGCCTACACACAGGTTTACGATCGAGATCCGCGGCATCTGTTTGGCGCTGTCGTACAAACGCAGGCCCCGCTGGATCTGGAAGCGGTGGCAAAGGCGTGACCTGGTGGTCCCGCCACAATGGATGTTGGCGCTCGCAGCCAACCCATACAGGAACCACAGCAACTGCCAGGCTGCAGAAGTGCGGCCACCAGAATACCCGGCGATGAAGTAAGTTGCGGACCGGGCCTGCCCTGATTACGGTGAGAACTGTAACGCGCCTGGCGAACGATGAACCTGGCGAACGATGAACGGAGTGTGGAGATCTGGTTTGCTTGGGCCCTGCAGAGGAGGTAGCAGTATGGTGGGAAAACGTGTGTCAGCCTGCGCACTCTGGGTGTGTGTGCTGATGGTGGTGGCAGAACGCGCCGACGGACAACTGTTTGGTGAGCGGCGTTTGGGGCGAACGTTACAGCGCCGTGCTGGCCGGGCGGCAGCGACGGGGCCGAGTGCAGCAAATGCCCGGTTCTTGCGCGGTAACCGATCACGCGGGGAATTTGTTGGCAACACTGGCAGGAATGCCGGGGGCGCGTCAGCCGCGCGGAATACTCGACAGACGACGAGCCCACCACAGCCCCGCTCCAGGCGGAATATTAACCCGCCGATCCCCAGATTGCCGCGACAGGCACCCTACTACCCGAAGTTGTCGATCGCATTCCCGGTTACTCGACCGACTGCGGAAGCACGGGGCGCGGAATTGGCAGGGCGTTTGACTCGGCTGTTTCCCGCGTTGAGCGAAAACCAGTTCGAGGTGTTGGTGGCAGGGAAGACTGCCACGCTGCGGGGTGCGGTTGCCTCCGCACGCCAGCGCGAGATAGCGGAGATCGTAGCCCGCTTTTCCCCGGGAATTTTCCAAATCCAGAACGAGTTGACGGTGCGTCCACCGCCTGCGGTCGCACCGCCGGTGCCGGTGCCGCCGGAGTAATCTTCGCGCTATCTGGGGTCGGAGAAGGCATGGGCGTGATGGGTGTTGTCGCAGCGCGGTCCGGCGGCGACTTGCGGGGCGACAGGCGGCGCGCGAAATGGGGTGGCAGATCGATGGCATGGACTTGCATGTCCGTTTGCCGCGAGGCGGCGTCGATTTGCTGGTACCCGGCTGGCGTGACACTATGCGGGTCATGTTCCGGTAACGGCTTGCTCTCGGTAGCGTGTATGGGCGGTTTGGATCCGGGGAGCACCTTCGTAACACCTTCGGAAAATACAATACCTCCGTCGCGCCCTTCAAACCTCGCCATCAGGTGGATTTGACGCGTCGGTCCATCTGTGACACCCCACGGGATCCAGATGTTATAGGAGTGGCCAAGTTTGCACTTGGCGTAGTGCTCTGGAAGTTGATCGACGGTAAATACAAACTTCTTCTCAGGGCGGTGATTGGAATTGCCCGGTTCACCCCCGAACGCCAGTATGGTCAGTGCGCCGTCGACCTGAATCGGTTCCGGGCGGTCCTTAAGGTAAAAGAAGACGCGTCCACCAAAACCACGGATGGCGGGCAGCCCCGGCTGGTGCAGCGTCGTGTCCGACCAGATAACGAGGATGCGGTCAGGCAAAGACAGAGGTTCCGTGTCGGTTTTTGACCAGGGCCACTGTGGTTGCAATGCCACGGTTGAGCAACCCGCGGTAAGACACAGAACGCCGCTGCAGAACAACGCCCACAAAGTGAACCGTCGCAACTTGACCAGACGCATTCCGGGCTGGTGCGTGGTGGTGTCGATTCGGGTGGTCGGCCAGCGGTGGTAGAGAGTTCGCGTGCGTTCCATGCAGGCTTTCGGTTTCTGTCGGTGGGAGTAGATTGCTGTCAAATGGAGCTGATCTCGTCAGGGAGCGTCCTGACGGTAATCGATGGGACCTTGAACAGTACGCATCGGAAGCGGATTGTCGCGGTTTGTCGTTGGCAGCGGCAGTCGCAAGACGCCAGGTTGAGGGTTGGTGTCGGCATAGCGCGCCGGTTGGACGGCCGTGCCGGGCTGCTGCTGGGCATTGTCTGGTGGATCTTCTAGTGGCGTCGGTGTCACGGGAACGGTTCCGTCGTCGTTGTCAGCAGATCCAGAGGAACCGCGTGGATCAAAATCCGGGTAGATCACTTCCGTGCCCTCTTCGGAGATGGTCGTCTCACGGAAATCCAGGCCGATGTCTCCATGCAGGTCATAGACGTCTGCAGCAGACCAGCTCATTCTCGCCATTTCTGTTTGCTTGATCTGCTCACCTTCTTCTGGACTGCGAATCACTTTGGGCGTGAGGATGATCAGCAGCTCGGCCCGCTGTTCGCCCTGACTATCGAACCGGAAAAGGTGGCGCAACAGCGGCAGGTCACCAAGCACGGGAACGCGTCGAGTTATTTCCTGTCGCCGTTTGGTGATCAGGCCACCCAGCACGATGGTTTCACCACTGGCAGCGCTCACCGTCGCCTGTGCCGTAGTTGTGTCGATGCGTGGAGCCCGTATCACGGTGCCGTCCACGGAAACGGATACAGGGACACCTTCCTGTTCGGGGCCTAGTGCCGACTTTTCTGCGTCGATTTCCATGACCACCATCCCATCGGGGCTGATGCGTGGAGTGACGCCGATGATGAGGCCTACGTTCTCCAACGCGACGGTGTTGGATTGGCCATTCTGATTGACGGTGGAACCCATGATGCGAGGTACACGTTGTCCTACTTGGATAAAGGCTGGCTGATTGTCAAGCGTGCGAATTTGCGGGCGACTGAGAACGTCCAGCCGACGCGATTCTTGCAGTGCCCGCAGGAGGATATTGATGTTCCGACTGCTGGCCGCAAAAACGAGCCCGCCAAAACCGAGCTCGGCGTTGGTCCGTCCAATAGTGAAGTTCGAGAATCCCTGTGTGCCCACATTGCTGGAACCGTTCAACGACAAGCTGCCGCCACTATTGCCGAGTGGCACTGGACTGGCAAAGTTAAAGCCTGGTGTGTTCGTCGCCGACTGGACCGTGTCTCCTGTCACTGTCGTGATGGCGCCGCCGGGCGACTGGGTATTGGTGGTTTGTGTCGTAGTGACCAGGTCGCCAAGCAGGCTGCGGTCGAATAGAACCGAATCCTGCAAGCCGAGCTCGACACCAAATTCGTCACTGCTTCCCAGCGTGACTTCCGCGATCAGTACCTGAATCATGACCTGAGGGGCAGGCTCATCGAGCTTCTCGATCAGTTCCTTGACGATCTGAAAGAATCGAGGTGTCGCGCTGAGGATCAGTTTGTTGCTGACAGGCTCGGGGACCACCACCACTTCGCGTTCAATAAGTTGTGCGATGTTCTCGGCGCCAGGTGCGGCCTGTTGCAGCAGTTGCTGGCTGCGCAAGAATTCTGCGATCGCAGTGGCCACATCGACAGCCGGCGCGTTCTTGAGCTGGTAGACCTCACTTTTGCGGCTGGAAGCTTCTTTCTCGTCGAGTCGCAACAGTAAGGCTTCGACAATCTTCAAGTCCCCCTCGGACCCCGTGGCGATGATGCTGTTGCTGCGGGCATCGACGGAGAATCGCAGGGGAACCAGTGAAGGCTCATCAGGTGCGCTGGACAGCTGTGCTGAGAACGTCGTTCCCGATTGCGTTGGCAGCAGGGAGCGGAGCGTCTGGACCAGACTGGCGGCATCACCGTTGGCAACGCGGAACACTTTCAACTGTGCCCGCGCCACGGGGGTGTCGAGCTGTTCGATCAGCGCTGCGATGAGATCCATGCTCTCCAATGGCGCCGACACGATGAGCGTGTTGTTCCGCACGTTGGGTGTAATCTCCACCTGGTTTAACATGCCGGAACGCACGAGGCGCTCCCCATCAGGGCTGGTGGTCAACAACTCCAGAACGGCGTTGCGCGATGAGGCACTAGAGCTCGTGGCGGCCTGCAGTGCGTCATCCAGGGTATTTGCCAGATCCGCCGCCAAGGCGTGTTCGACGGTGAAAATACGAGCACGATTCACCGCGGCACCCTGCGCGCGATCGAGTTGCCCTACCAGACGGCTTACTTCTTGCATGTCTCGAGGCGCGGCATAGACGATGAGGGCGTTGGTGCGCGAATCCGCAATCACCTGCACCTGTGGTGCCAAACCTCTACGGCTACTAAAAAAACTTGTAATCAATTGCTGGGCGTTGGCGGCCGGAGCGTACTGCAAACGAAATATAGAAAACTGCGATTCAGCCGGGACGGGCCGATCAAGTTTGCCAATCAGCTGCAGCATCGCCTGCACAGCATCGCCCCAGCCGATCACCAGCAACGCGTTTGGCTTGACCAGGGCCGTCACATTCACGCGGCCCTGACGCGTGGCGACCAGGTCGTCATCGACAGTCTCAATCACGTTTTCTATGGCTGTGCTTTGCGTGTGACGCAGTTGATAGACAGTGATCTCTGGTTGCGTTTCAGCACTAATGCGGTCCAATGCGCGGATCATCCTCGCCAGGTCCTGGACGTCCTGCTCACGGCCGCGGAGGATCAATACGTCGAGGTCATCGAGCGCCTCGACTTCGACATTCTCCAGATCGGGTAGTGGTTCGGTACCTTCGGCGTCTGGTTCATCTGAGTCGGGGGTGCCCGGTTTGGCGGGCGGCTGTGTCTGTCCGGCCTGTTGTGGTTCTGGCGCGAACGCGTCGGGGGCCAGGTAGGCGACGGGTGCGACCGGCTGGTATGGCCCAGGGGCAGCATTCGGACGACGGTCGCTGGCTGAACCATCGTTCGCGGCGGGCGCAGGGGTCTCGGCGTCGGACGCTGGTGCGGCGGGCGCAGGGGCATTGAGGCCGGATGCAGGAGCGGTGCGGGCCGGTTCAGGCGGGACGCCGCGGTACGCGTCGAGGGCTTTGCGTAGCTGACCTGGTGCGGCCCGTTCAACGAGCAGGATGCGTACCTGCTGGTTCGGGGTCTGCAGGGAGACCAGCGCGCTGACCAGCGTTTGGAACTGTCTGGCAGCCCGCGGCGTGCCGGCGATAAACAGGCCGCCTTTGTCGGGGTTGAATTCCAGTGTCACGAGGCCCGAGCGAAACGGAATCTGGAACAGGTCGCGGTCGCGGTCGCGTGTTGATTGCAGGCGGCTACTGAACAGCCGCAGAATGCGGTGTTGTATGTCGGAGTGACGTGCTGGCGGAAGTGGAACAAAACGGCGAACGGTTGGCGTTTTGAGGTCAACCGGACCGCGTGTGGTGCCCACTGGTCCCTGCAAGAGGTCCGCAATTTCACGATGAACGGTTGCGGGTGCGAGGGCGAACAAACGGCCAGTAGTTGGGTCAAAGGTAATCCGGACGCTTGGGTTGGCGCCATAACGAGTTCGCAGACTCGCCACGGTGTTCTCTCGGCCTGGTTGTGGCAAGGCGTAAGCACGGACTACGGCAGGCGTGGATCGCACATCCTTGTCTGCGGACTGCAGAGAGCGGATAAACTGCTCGACCGTGGTCTGGACCTGGCTGGAACCTTGGACCAGGATGCTGTTGGTCCGTACGTCAACGACCAGCACGGCGTTGTGCGGCTGGGGTAGAATTT
The DNA here is from genome assembly GCA_964542185.1 of uncultured Pirellulaceae bacterium. Classification (GTDB taxonomy): domain Bacteria; phylum Planctomycetota; class Planctomycetia; order Pirellulales; family Pirellulaceae; genus UBA9264. The sequence continues at coordinate 815 of CAZITS010000066.1, read as the reverse complement.
CCTTGAGGAGTTTTTCGACGCGCACTGCGTCGTGTTTTCCGCACGTGTACTGGCGAAACACAGGAGCGGTTTGGCGTGCCTGGGTGTTATTAGAAGGACGTGTGTTTCGTGCTTCCTGCGCCGTGGCAACCGTCGTCCAGAAAGTGGAGAGAACGAACGCCATGACCCAGTAGCCGGGATGTTCAATGCGAGACGCGGTGTGCGGAAACATACTGCCCCACACCGGCGGACCGATGTGGCCTTGCAAAAGCGGTAGGTGGTGAAAACCGGGGATACAAGGAGGTGTGGGGACACACCTCTGCGTGGATCACCCCGATGAGGGTGCGGGAGAGTACGGAATCGTCGCGAACCGGTCAAGACAGATTGGGTTAGTGGCCTGCCGGAAGCCAGGCTACTTGCCGGTGAGCGGCCTACTCGCTGTGGTGAGCTAACCGGGCGCGTTCCGAAGTTCCCTCTGCGAGCCTTTGGCCGACCTGCAGGCGAATCCGCTCGCCGTCCACCGAGAGAATTGTCGCGGCTGGCAGGACTTCTAGTACGAGGACTTCCAGGCCCGGGCAGTTGAGGGGTTGGCCGGCGCTCAGGATCTGGGTTTTTCCACCCGGAGCGATGCGGAACCAGGCCTGGGAGGTTCCGTCCCGATTGCGGGTGACGGCGGTGAATTGGACCTTGTTGGCAGCTTCGGCACCGCCTCCGCTATTGAACAGGTTGCGGCGGACGAGAGGCTGGTAGTCCTCACGTTTAGCGGAAGCGAGCCGTTCCGATACGCCTGGAGAAAGCTCCTTCTCCCGCAGAGCGGTACTGAGTACCAGGGTTTC
>CAZITS010000065.1:1861-12854 GCA_964542185.1 uncultured Pirellulaceae bacterium | reverse complement strand
TGGCACGCGCTATACAAATCTTGGCGGAAACAGCGAACTGACAAAAAATCGGTTAATTGCTAGGATAAGTGCTTTGAGAAACCCGGCATGGACGGTTGAAAAACACAGCCGGGAGTGGTGGTGAGTGACGGAGCATTCTCATGCAAAATACTGCAGCAGTAATCTTGGCGGGTGGTAGAGGTTCACGTCTGGACCCGCTTACCCGAGATCGGGCAAAACCGGCCGTCCCTTTTGGCGGGACGTACCGAATCATCGACTTCACTCTATCCAACTGCATCAACAGTGGCATCCGCAAAATGCTGGTGTTAACGCAATACAAGGCGATGAGCCTGGATCGCCACATTAATCACGGATGGCAATCCTATACTTCGCGCGAATTAGGCGAGTTCATTGACGTCGTACCGCCGCAACAACGAATCGATGAACACTGGTACCAGGGAACTGCGGATGCCGTTTATCAGAACATCTATACGCTCGAAAAAGAGCAGCCCGATTACGTGATCGTGCTCTCTGGCGATCACATCTACAAAATGAACTACCAACGCATGGTTGAATACCACCATGCCAATAACGCGGATTTGACGATTGGAGCTTTGCAGGTAAAGCAAGAAGCAGCTCGCCAATTCGGTGTTATCCAGGTAGACAGTAACCAACGCATCCTGGAATTCGAAGAAAAACCCGACCATCCCAAACTAATTCCGGGTGACAACGAACACGCACTGGCATCCATGGGAATCTATGTTTTCTCGGCTCGCTTTCTGTTTGAACAACTGTGCCGTGATGCTACTGAACGTACGAGTAGTCATGATTTCGGACGCGACATCATCCCGTCCATTATCCGGTCACGCCGAGTCTTTGCTTTTCCGTTTCAAGACGAAAATCGCAAGCAGGACGCGTATTGGCGAGACGTCGGTACTCTCGACGCCTATTACGAAGCCAATATGGATCTAATCGCGATCGATCCACTCTTGAACATGTACGACGACCGCTGGCCCATCCGCACCCACCAGCCGATTCTGCCACCTCCCAAGTTTGTGTTTGGAAGTCGTGGGGAAATAGACCGCTGTGGAATGGCAATCGACAGCATTGTCTGCCATGGAACGGTTGTCTCCGGAAGCACTGTGACCCGCAGCATCCTCGGTCCACGCGTGCGGGTCAATAGTTTCTCTAACGTCGAAGACTCGATTCTCTTCGAAGGCGTCGACATTGGACGCAAGGCCTCTGTGCGCAATGCCATCATCGACAAAGGTGTACGTATCCCCGCAGGCGTGGAAATCGGATTGGACCCCGAGCGTGATCGCCGCAGCGGATTTGCCATAAGTAACGACGGAATTGTGGTAATTTCACGAACTGATAACGTCGAGGAAATGGTAAATAACACTCGGGCTGCTTGAATCTCGCACGAGGATCAATGCAAATCGCACAACCGCCGACAACGTACAATGAACGTGGTTGGTCCTGCCTCGACCAGGCGTATCTCAGCCCATCGAGTATCTTCACCCTGTCTACTCGGCCTTCGGATGCCATGTCTCGTCGAACCATAACCAAATCCCTGATGCTGATCGGCCTGTTGATTTACCTGGGCTGTGCGCGCCAGCCTGAAATCTCGTCCAACGATCACACAGCTTCACACCAGTCAAAGTCCCAATCGCGGATCCTGAGCAAGAACAAACCGCTCCAACTCTTGCGGCGCGGCAATAGAACGAAGATCGACTGGTCGACGTCCCGAGTCGATCCCAAACAACTGGCCAAAGCGATACGGTTAGCGACGTCCTATCTCAATCAGGCGTGCCAACCGAGTGGACAGTTCACGTACTGTGTACACCAGGACAAGACACAAGAAATCAAGCCAGAATACAACATCCTCAGACACGCCGGCACACTTTACGCTCTACAAATGTCTTACGAGCGTTCACCTGACTCACGCACACGCGAGGTACTTCTCAAAGCTGCCAGATTCCTGCACGAAGAAACGCTGGCACCACTGAAAAAACAGCCTGAACTGTTAGCAATCTGGTCACTACCTGAAATGAACCACTCCGGCCAACCAGCCCAAGCCAAATTAGGGGGGGCTGGATTGGGATTAGTTGCCCTAGTTGGGCTGGAACAGCTTCATCCTGGCTTTTCTGAGCTGGCAGAACTCCGTGGTCTCGCGTCTTTCATCCGTTCGATGCAACGTCCAGACGGCAGCTTCTATTCAAAATATTTTCGCAGCACAGGTCCCGACGCGACCTGGCAGTCACTCTATTATCCCGGAGAAGCGGCTCTAGGATTACTCACCCTGTACAAGATCGATGCTGACGAACGTTGGCTGCAGGCCGCATCGGCTGCACTTATCTTTCTGGCAAGGAGCCAGCAACAGAGTCCATCTGTCCGCCCAGACCATTGGATGTTACTTGCCGCGAAACAGCTTAAACCAATACTCGAGCGAGACGATTCTCACGAATTGCGTGCTGACCTTATGCAGCACGTTCGACGCACCTGCAAACGAATGGCCGAAGACCAGCGTCCTTTCCTGTCGAACCCACTACTTCGCGGTTGCTTTGTTGAGGATGGCCGCACCACCCCAACATCGATTCGCCTGGAAGGACTCCTGGCGGCGTTGAACATTCTCGATGCCAGTGATTATCGGCTCGAAAAACAACTCGACGAAGTCGTTGCTTACGGCATCCAATACCTGCTTCGTTGCCAGGTACAAAGCGGACCTTTGCAGGGCGGCATTCCCTGTGCGATTTCTTTTATCCCGACTGGTGATGCGGTTGATGACGCTGAACTGAAGCGGCGCGCTGGCGAGATCCGCATCGACTACGTTCAGCACGCGTTAAGCGCAATGATCCAATACGAACAATGGGTCACTCGCGAGTAAAGCAAGCGGGCGCCGACTTCTTCACCGGCGACAGGCAAAGAGAAAAATAACTGAGGCACTAGCCAGTCTCTTCTCGACGGGCTGGCTATTCCACGAGTTTCTCTGCGAATCAAAGCAGTTCCTGCAACAAGAGCGCAACCTACTCAGAAATCACGCCCCAATGAACATTAACCCCACAGGCACCGGACCGCATCGACATGTAAACATACGTAATATCAATGAACAATTCCTTGTCGATCTCTTTGATCAGTTGTGGAATCAATATCGCCAACGCGTGCCATACGCAGGACAATACGAACAACTCATCGCTCAATCAGGTGATACGTTTTGCAATGACCATATCGCCTTCCGATGTTATGCATGCCAGCAGCCCTGTATCGGCATGACATTACTAGCGCGGATCTTTGAAACGCTCGGATATTCTGTTGCTGGCAATTACTCGTTCGAAGACAAACATCTCAATGCAGTGCACCTGCAACACACAAATGCAGCGTTGCCTAAGTTATTTATCTCAGAACTAAGGACATGGGAACTCGATCCCTCGGTCGCCACGATCATCTACCAACTTGTCAGCAAAGCCAGACTAACAATCAATGACCAGCACCTGCGAAAACTAGGCGGCCTCGAGAACCTTGAGATTGATGCGCGCACTACATTAATGAACCAGGTGCTTGGGTTCTTTCACCAACTGCCCTGGCCTGCTCCAGACCGGCTCGATCTGGAGCGACTGAGCCAGGCAAGTCAATACGCCGCGTGGGTTGGTGTGCACGGATTCTCAGTAAACCACTTCACTGCATTAATCAATGCGCACACCACAGAAGCGCTGGCTGACATCGATCGCACCACAAACGCCTTGCGAAAATCGGGTGTTCCGATGAAACCAACGATTGAAGGCGCAGTTGGATCCAAGTTGCGACAGACTTCGACAGAATCTGCCATCGTAAAAGTGCCCGTTCTTGAAAAGGGCCAGATCATCGAAATCGAACGGCCGTACGCCTATTTTGAACTGGCCGAACGTGGCAGCGTGATCGACCCCCAATCTGGAGAATCATACCGTTTCGAAGGATTCCTCGGGTCACAGGCGACACACTTGTTTGAAATGACTCAAACGTCGAAGCCCAATAGCGCTGCATCGAAGCTACCCTAGCCAGAGGGCGAACCCGGCTACCACTCCCAAGTCGCCCCACAGCCCGAGTCGCTACTGACAGGGCCTTGTCAGCACGTTCGATTCCCTGCCGGCTAGACTCACCACCACACCATCGCTTCATTGCTGGAGCGACAAGGCCTCTACAAAGCCCAACCTTTGCGATAGGACTTGGCGAGCAGAGAATTGGCTTGGGCAACGTTCGTCACCGACATTTTTTCTGGATCATAGACAATAGTCTCACCTACTCGATATGCCACATTTCCCAGTAGAACGATCTCAGTGAAGGGACCAGCATACTGGAAATTACTACCTGTACCACGCCCCGTCTTGCAGGCCTCAATCCACTGCCGATGATGTCCCGGAGATTCTGGAAGGTAGGGTGCCGGAGGCTTGAAATCAGCAAACTTTTCTTTCGGTAGCAGAACCGGGAAACCTCCGTGCTGGATGCTAATCCGACCCTCTTTGCCAATGAAGAGTGAACCGTTCATTGGCAACTCACGCGCAATATCAGCCTTCGGCTTTGCAATTCCCTCATACCAATACACATCCACGGGCGCCAGCTCGCCGCGCTGGCCAAACTGAAACCGAGTAACCATTGAAACAGGACCACTTGCTGGGTGTGGCTTGGGGCCTGTAGAAGTCACCTTGACTGGACCACCCAGCTTCAAAGCCCAGAACGCTGGATCCATTAAATGAATGGCCATGTCTCCGATTGCTCCACAACCAAAGTCCCACCAGCCGCGCCACTTGAAAGGTACGTACGCAGGGTGGTAATTGCGTTCGTCGGCAGGTCCGAGCCAAAGATCCCATTTCAAATGCGCTGGCACTCTTGGCTGATCTGTTGGCTTCGCCAGGCCTTGCTTCCAAAATTTTCCTGGTCGATCGGTGATAACATGCACTTCATGAACGGCCCCAATGGCACCACTCTGCAATAATTCCACCAGCCGCAAATAGCCCGGATGCTCGTGGTTCTGGGTTCCCATTTGAGTTGCAACGCCAGCTTTTCGTGACAAGTCTGCAACAACTCGAGCTTCTTGTACCGTATGGGTCAGAGGTTTTTCACAGTAGACATGCAAACCACGTCTCAATGCCCGTGTTGTCGCAGGTGCATGATGGTGGTCCGGGGTAGCAATCACGACCGCATCAAGGTTCTTTTGTTCAAGACACTTTCGATAGTCCGAATACTTCTTAGCGCCTGGAAATTTCACCGCTGTCGCATCTAGCGTAGTCTGATTGACGTCACAAATTGCCACAATATTCTCACTGGCGACACCAGCAAGATCACTGGCACCGCGGCCACCCACTCCAATCACCCCAATGTTCAAGCGTTCATTGGCACCATGGACACGACTCGCAGCAAGACAGGGAACCCCTGCCACGAGTCCACTAGAAGCCTGTAGAAAGCGACGACGTTGAATCTGGTTATTCATATTATGCTCCAGAAGTTGTTCAGCCAGTCATAGTTTATGGTCACAACAATACTCTGCAAAGCAGACGCGTTTGAGAGGAATAACGGCTCGTCAATATAGACACCGGCGTCACAGGGCTCCAGAAATCCACTGAACAGGAAACTGGCAACTGTTGCCAAAACTGGCTACCAACTGCGGACGCCAATGCAACAGTGTGATCGCGAAACAATATTCGTCATTCACAACGCGGAATATTTCGTCCCTCCCAGATTAGCACGCTGGAATCACAACGTGGTTTTGAAAACCCCATAGGCGTCTGCAAGAAACACTCCTACAATTAAGACTGCTGCCCCGTCGATTCTCTCCTTCATCAGCAATGGCAGCGCACGAAGTACCGGAAACGACTTCTACCGAGTGTCTTGCCCACCAAAGACGGCCCAAACCAACCGGGCTATAGCGCCAGGCAAACGGAAAGAACGCGTACACTCGTCAAGGAGCCCGGCATGCCTGGATTCTCAAGATCGAATCGACTCCTTGTATTTCAGATCGCTATTCTCGCCTGTAGCGCCGGATTCCCGCTGGCATCAGAACGCCGCGTCCACCGCAAACAACACCGCGTGCGCGCAACGGCTTCAGCGAACCGCCGCGCACAGCCGGCCAAAAGCACAAAGACGCCCGACCGCCGCGCACGGCCGGCCAAAAGCACAAAGAAACCCGACCGCCGCGCACGGCCGGCCAAAAGCACAAAGACGCCCGACCGCCGGTCTCGAACCCACAAGCACGAGAAATCACAAGTTGCCGGGAGCCAACACCAGAGCGCACCGCACGAACCAATCCTGCCCCCTTCAATTGCCTACAAGGTCACGGCAAGTCATGAGGAAGTCACCCTCGACTTCGCCCATACTGGATTCCAATGGCCACAACCAGAAGGGCTCGGAACGGCAGTCACGATTACCTATAGCTTCAGTAATCTTCTCAACGGTGAACTTCGTGGACTCTCAGCGGAAAACGCAAAACGTGCGGTTGAAGAAGCGCTCACATTATGGTCTGAAGTCGCGCCCATCCATTTTGTTGAGATGGTCGACGCAGGACCATTGCCAACCGGAGAGGAACTCGCTTACCGAGCATTGGACCGTCCACAAATTCGCTTTGGCCACCATCTCATCGACGGTGAAACGGGGAACGCTCTGGCACACGCCTATCTTCCTTTCTCCACTAGTGAAGGCCTCGCCGGTGACATTCACTTTGACCGAAATGACTCCTGGAATTGGGACGGTGGAGGGTTGTTTTTGGAAACGGCATTACATGAGATAGGCCATGCATTGGGCCTCGACCACAACATCGAAAACGATGCGATTATGAATCCTGTCATCCAGAACCGATTTGACGGATTAGGAACAGGCTACCTTCTCGAAGACGACATCGCCGGAATTCGCAACTTGTACGGATACGGAAGTGGGTCTGTTGCCACGCTTAACACACCTCCAGGCGAAGAGCCCGACGGAGAAAGCAGCGAGCAAACCTCTCCTTCCGAACAGGATACTTTCGGTGTTCTGGCAACTATGGATTCCAAGAGTCAAACACTATCTATCTCAGGCGATCACGAGTCCAATTCACTCATGGTAATTTCATTACCGTGGTTCGTAGCAGTGATCGGCACCGAGGGTACGCCTGTAAATAGCCAACCTGTAGCAGTCTTCTTCTCGCCGCGTGGTTCCATTACTTGTGACCTTGGATCGGGAGATGACACGTTAACCTGCTTTCGACTCAAATCCAGGATGTTGGAATGTGAACTCGGTGCTGGCGATGACACAATGAACCTGTTGTTTTGCTCAGTCCGAAAAGTGTTGGCAAATGGCGCAACGGGTACTGACGCACTACTACGTTTCGCTAGCCCCATCAAAGACTATAGTCACGTCGGTTTTGAACAGGTCAAATAGAAAAGTAGATCGGTTCGCATGCTGCGTTATTCACACATGCATTTGACGCCGCGAACGCGACCAAAAATGCAGAATACCGCTTGCTCGCTGCCTGTACCGTTGGCCCTTTGAACGCCAAGGTATTTACCGCCCAGCAGCACCACTTTCCAGCAACTCTGAGACCAGTTTTCCCGCTATCCACTGACGATTTCTCGCCCATGCACAATTCACACCAGTACGTCGCCATGTACATCCTGGTGCTGGCCTGCGCACATCTCAACGCCAACGAGCCTAAACCTGCAAACCCCAACTTTCGCTTCGATAATGCGACCAAACATCTGTATAAAAGCACTGACAATGCACGACTCCATCTGCATTGCTTCTTTCCGCCCAACCATCGAAGTTCTGACAAACGCCCCGCTATCGTATTCTTTTTTGGTGGTAGCTGGATCAATGGAACCCCACAACAGTTTGTCCCCCATTGTCGACACCTTGCATCACGTGGGATGGTGGGAATCACAGCGGAATACCGTGTCAAATCCAGGCACGGCACGTCTCCTTTTGAATGCGTACAAGATGGCAAGTCGGCAATTCGTTGGTTGCGCCGTCAGGCAACGCAATTGGGAATTGACCAGGAGCGTATTGCGGCGGGCGGAGGATCTGCTGGAGGCCACGTCGCGGCGGTGGCAGGCAACATACGCGGACTTGAAGACCCACACGAAGACGCTTCCATCTCGTCACAACCCAACGCGTTAGTGCTCTTCAACCCCGTTTACGATAATGGTCCCGGCGGTTACGGACACCATCAGATGCAAGACCGGTGGCGGGAGATTTCACCATTGCACAACATCCGCCGCGGTGCACCTCCAACGGTCGTCTTTTTGGGTACGAAGGACCAACTTATCCCTGTAAGTACCGCCGAAAAGTACAAAGCCTTAATGGTAAAAGCAGGGAGCCGTTGCGATCTGCATCTCTACGAGAACCAAACACACGGGTTCTTCAATTGGGGCCGGAAAAACGGTCGATATGCGGAAACATTAAGGTCAATGGACAAGTTTCTGATTTCGCTGGGGTGGTTATCCGGTACAGAACACACGGAGTGACCTCATGAAACACGTCACCTGGCAACTGGCTGTCACCCTGACTATGAGCGTCTTGACGCCTTGGGAAACTGTAATTGGCCAACAACAAGGCAATGCTCGCAAGCGAGCTAAAGCACTCTTCACTCGTTGGGATAAGAACCGCGACGGCAAATTAGTGCCGGCTGAGTTACCTGAGGCCGTGCGTCATAACTTTCGCCGAGCTGACAAGAACCAGAACGGCGCGATATCACTCCGCGAGCACACCGAGTACCTGACCCGCAGCCCGGCAAAAAGCCCGCGCAGAGACAAGTTTCAGCAGAGAATTATCATTCAGCGAAACATTCCCTACGCGGACACACAAAACCCTCGTCAAATGCTTGATCTTATTTTGCCGCGCCAGCGCAACGCTAACCAGCAACCCCTGCCGGTCATTGTCTGGATTCACGGGGGGGCCTGGCTTGGAGGCTCCAAGGATAATGGCGCACAGCGGATCGGCTCCTTTGTTTCAACAGGGCAATTCGCTGGCGTTGCGGTCGGTTATCGTCTAAGTCATGAAGCAAAATGGCCTGCACAGATTCTCGATTGCAAGGCAGCCATCCGCTGGATTCGTGGCAACGCAAAAAAATACCACCTCGATGCAACGAACATCGCAGTTTATGGCACTTCAGCAGGCGGCCATCTCAGTGCGATGCTGGGAGTCTCGGGAGACAATCCACAGCTGGAGGGAAAGCTCGGAAAATACACGCATTACACCAGCCGAGTTTCCTGTGTGGTTGATTTTTTCGGACCAACAGCCTTATTGATGATGGACGACCACCCAGGAAAAATTACACACAACGCACCGGACTCTCCCGAAAGCCGGTTGATTGGCAAACCGATCCAGCAAGCTCTTCAACTAAGCCGCCAGGCTTCGCCCGTCGCGCACGTCAGTCAGGATGATGCACCGCATCTGATCGTTCACGGGACACGTGACCAGCTGGTACCCTTCCATCAATCAACCTTGTTTCATGCGGCCCTGAAGCAAGCGGGAGTCCCGTCAACGTTGATCACCGTCCGTGAAGGGCAACACGGTGTAAGCGGACGACTCCTGAACAAACGCATCACGCAATTCTTGCAGCGGCATCTTTATGGGAATGCAATTACTCTTCAAGACGAAGTGCTGGATTCCAAGCATCTCCAACACAACCGTTAGCGGCCTCGTTGCCACCAGCTGTCATACGAATGGTGAACCACCACTTCTGCGTTGACGAGAAGTAAAACCTGGGATGCGCAGATTTCACCCGATCCGAGGGGGGGAACACGGTCAAACACTCAGTGCGGAACTACCGAGGCAGCCCGATCCTTAAACACCGCGGGCAGGTTACCCGAAACGCTTCTTGAACAACGCAAAGGTTGGATCGCCTGGCATATTGGGAAGTTCAACTGGGGCAGTCCAGTCAGAAGGAACGTCCTCCAACCGGACTGGACGTCCATCCTCAACCAGAACACTTCTCCATCCGGCCATAAATGCCTGGTTCTTGCGAAGAATTTGATCATAAGTTTGCGGCATGCTCCCGGTACGGATCATACGTTCAAATGCCCAAATTACAGGGGCCCAAAACTCTGTTTTGTCATAGGGATCTCCCGTTCCTGTCGTCAATGTAAAATCACGACCGTGATTCTCTTTCTCAGTATGAATGTGTAGAGCGCCGATACCAAAATCACCCGAATGGAGGGTACCGTAAAAGGGGCGGCCATTCTTGTCGTGATGTTCGTAGGTCAGCAAACTCGGCGCCGCGTGCCAATGACGAGCTCGGAATGAAACCGACTGAATCGGATTTCCCGCGTCAGCCAGAGCCCGACATACCATGTAGAGTCCGTGGATTCCGTGTGTCGGATAGTCCTCAGCGCCAACAGCAGCGTGGTATCCAACAACATCCGAAGACTCCACAAATTGACGCGCCTGTGAAACCACGTCATTGTGTCCGAGTGCCGAAGGAACCAGAAGGCTCGCTTTGTGACGCTGTGCCAACTCGATCAAACGACGTGCCTTACCGACAGAGTTGGCAAATGGGCGATTCACCAGATTCGGTAATCCCGCCTCCAGATAAGGCTCATGCAACAGATGATTGTGGGCATGGTTGTAATACCCTCCTGAAATCACTGCATCTACCTTTCCAAGCATACCATCAAATTCTGGAACTGCGGTACAGCCGTACCCTTTGGCAAAACCACGTGCCCTGTCCGGATCGATATCCCAGCAATGCGTAATCCGCATTCCCGTATAGGGAATCTCACCATTGTCGGGTCGCGCATTGATCAAAGCACCCCACTTCGCCGCCAGGTGTGAATAGGCGCCAACATTCAGGGCACCGATGCGAATCGTGTCTGTCACCCCAGGAGTCGTCTCGGTCGATTCTTGTCCCAGCGCTGCGACACCGCCAAGAACGGCTCCCGCCGTGGGGGCCTGGCGAAGAAAGCGTCGTCGAGAGACCTGATTTATCAATGCCATAGCCATCTCTCCTCTATTTCATTGAGACCACACGATTCGCCGGCAACACGACTCACTTCAGTCACGAAACGGTGAGCCC
>CAZITS010000065.1:0-1761 GCA_964542185.1 uncultured Pirellulaceae bacterium | reverse complement strand
AGACCACACGATTCGCCGGCAACACGACTCACTTCAGTCACGAAACGGTGAGCCCCTCAGCAACAGGTGTTTGCAGTTGCCGGAACGATATACCACGACGCGTACGATCGTCGTCCCTCCACAATAATCTCCTGAATCACAATCTCTGGCCGGTACTCGCATCAAACAAGTGCCCTCGTCGCGCCGAGAAACACACCTCGATCATGTCACCTGTTCGACAGGTATGACGGGCATCCAGTCTCGCCATGATTACATTTCCTCCGCAGTCCAACTCAACAAGACTGTCCGATCCCAACAGCTGGACTACCGATACCTCACACGACGCGATTACCTGGCTCGCCAGGGGTTCTACCCCCGCACTCAAGTGCAAGTCTTCAGGACGAATACCTAAATGAACCGGCTGATCAACACGCGTTTGGCAGGCCTGCTGACAATCGTCCGGAATTGGAAAGCGCAGAGAACCCGATACAAATTCCAGCCCTGAGGTCACTCGCGCAATTTGTCCTGGAATAATGTTCATCGGTGGACTGCCGATAAACTCACCTACAAACTGATTCGCAGGCGTTTCATAAATAACACGTGGTGTGTCGACCTGCTGGATCTGTCCGTCCCGCATCACGACCAGGCGGTCTCCCATCGTCATCGCTTCTACCTGATCGTGCGTCACATAGATCATAGTCACACACAAACGACGATGCAGCTTAACCAGCTCAGACCTCATCGTGACTCGCAACCGAGCATCAAGGTTGCTCAACGGCTCATCGAGCAGGAACACCTCAGGGTCTCGGACAATAGCCCGCCCCAGCGCAACGCGTTGGCGTTGACCACCCGATAGCTGAGCCGGACGGCGCGTGAGAAGATCTTCAATCCCCAGGATCTGCGCGGTATCACGTACACGCTGGTCAATTTCCTCTCGTGACACCTTGCGCATCTGCAAACCAAAAGCCATATTGCGAAACACGTTCATATGCGGGTAGAGCGCGTAGTTCTGAAATACCATGGAAATATTTCGATCTTTCGCCGCCACACGATTGACCAACCGGTTCCCGATGGTAATCTCACCCGACGTCACATCCGCTAATCCTGCGATCATGCGCAACATCGTTGATTTCCCGCATCCCGACGGACCGACAAGAACTAACAGTTCCTGGTCCTGCACCTCCAAATCAACAGAGTCGACAGCTACGACGTCTGCAAAGTGTTTCGTCAATGATTTCAGCGACACTCGTGACATGAGTGTTACCATAGCTGCTTGCGAATCCGACAACAACTCGCTGCGCCATCAACGAAATGACTCGTTACATATGCGCAGACGCAGTCCGTGTGGGTTGCTTGCTGTTCTTTGGAAAACAACTCCAAAGGCCCGAGACCCGCTGGCAATCACAACTGGAAATGAGCAGGTGTAGCGAGCCTGACATTTTGCTTTCAGATGTGCGACTCACTCCGCCGTCGACATTTGGCCGGCGGGCGCATCTCGGGATGGATTCACCGCAATAGAGTTTACCCACAACAGCGAGACGCGCTACACCACGAGGAAAGTGCATTACTCGAACACGTATTGACGACCTGTCTCTACCATTTCGATGACGTCGCCCAAAGCGGCTCGGAGTTCATCCCGCACTTCATCAAGCAAGTTGGGCTTTGTGTGATTGATGATGATACGCGGCATGCTTCCTTTCCAATCGTGGGCAAACCGCTCGATATCACGAGGAATCATATGCTTGCTTTTCTCGGCGAGCCATTGCATCCGATTAGGAAAGG
>CAZITS010000064.1:0-12874 GCA_964542185.1 uncultured Pirellulaceae bacterium | reverse complement strand
TATCCCGCTGGGTGCGACGGATCTAGCTGTGGGATTACGAGAAGTGATCAAGGCGTTCCCAAGGCGGAGTACCCGGCCGCGTCGTGTGATCTATATCGGTGACGGCATCAGCCGGGCAAATATTCTCCAAGTGGAAGAGTTCCGGGAACTTGCAGAACAACTTATCAAACAGCGAATTTCAATTTCCAGTTTCGCTACTGGGCCTCAACTCGACTTTCAGATGCTGGCGGCTTTAGCAAACCATACCGGGGGTATGGTCTATGTCGATCGTCCCGAACTGTCGCCGCAGCAAGCCGGCACTGCGCTGGCGGTGGCGTCACAACAAGGTGTTTTCTGGCCCGTCTCCAACCGTCTCCCTGAAGCTTTGCAAGAGGTGTTTCCACAGCGAGTTCCTCCACTGCGGGCTGATCGAGACAGTATTCTGATTGGCAAGCTGCAGCGCGGCGAGAGTTTCAAGGCGCGGCTGAAGGTGGAATTGGATGGTCGGCAAACTCAGCTGGCCTGGGAAATTGCACCAGAGAAATCCAACGAAGCATTCAATTTTCTGCCACAGCTGGTCAAAGAAGCCCGTGTCAGTCAAGGATGGAGTTTGCCAACCGCTGGGTCGGCGGGCCTCCGAGAGGTTGCCCGCTTGATTAGCAGTAGCGCCCAGGAATTGATTCAGTTTGCCCAGCGGGCCTTCAAAAACGGTGATTTGGAGGGTGCCAATACGGTTGCTGACGCGGTCCTCAGAAGAGATCCAGGCAATCCCGATGCAGAAGCGATTAAGCGCGTGATCCGCAAGAAAAAGCGCGAATCTGCTGTCCCGCGTACTTCGCGGAACAAGAACCCACTCAGATCAGGTGGGTCCAGTAATCGGCCTCGCCGTTAACCGTTACTCGACCGGGGCGGGGTCTTCGGGACCGTAACGCCCCCGGAATTGATCGACCGGGTATTTTTCAGCGTTTTTGCGGACCTTCTGCTCGACCGCGGTCGCGATATCGATTTGCAACACATTGGCAATCGCCAGCGCGTAGCAGATCACGTCGGCCAGTTCTTCACGTACAGCCAGATGCTTTTCGGGATGGTTCCGAACCTGGTGCGATTCTTCGGGAGTAATCCACTGGAAATGTTCCATCAGCTCGGCGGCCTCGATCGCTAACGCCATGCTGAGATTCTTGGGGGCATGAAATTGGCTCCAGTTGCGTTCGTCAACAAAATGACGTACCAGTTCCCGCAACACGCCAATCGAAGTATCAGAATCGTTCATTTGATTATCAGATGCGGAGGTTCAGTTCTTGTAACGTTTCGCTCACCGCGATTGCCAATTGGTCGACATCGTCAGGAAAAACATTTCCAATGGTTCCGATTCGAAACGTATCCGCGTGACTGGCCTTACCGGGGTAGATCACAAAACGTCGTCGTTTCAATGCTTCATAAAACGGCACAAACGAGAATCCCGTGTCGCGCGGAAACAAGAAGGAAGTAATCACCGGAGATTGAAGCGACCGTGGTAGCAGCGTTTTGAATCCGAGCGCTTCCATGTGCTCCACCAGGCGTGTTTGATTCGCTGTGTAACGCTGATGCCTGCAGGCAATCCCTCCCTCTTCGTCGAGCTCAATCAGGGCTTGCAGAAATGCGCGCACGACATGAGTGGGCGAGGTGTAACGCCACTTGCCGGCACGTTCTTCCATCTCTTGCCACTGGTCAAATAAATCAAGACTTAGCGATCGCGCACATCCTTGTGAGGCGGCCAGGTGTTTACGATCGGCAATCACGAAGCCGAACCCGGGCGTGCCCTGAATACATTTGTTGGCCGAGGAGATCAGGTAATCAACACCGAACTGCCCGCAGTTCAAGGGAATTCCACCAAAGGACGACATCGCATCCAGCACGAAAACCTTTCCGTAGCGCTGGGCCAGTTGGCCGACTTCAGCAGCCGGGTTTAACATGCCGGTGGTTGTCTCGCAATGCACCATTGCCACGTGTGTGATGTCAGGGTCCTGCTGGAGAACCTGTTCGATCTGGTCCGGGTCGGGAGCTTGCGTTTCCTCGACTTCGAGCACGTGATGGCAGATCCTCAATCGCGTTGCGATCTGGGCAATCCGGTGACCGTAGGCGCCATTATTGATCACGAGTAACTTGCCATTGGGCGGTGTGATGCTCCCGATGGTGGCTTCCACGACAAATGTACCGCTGCCTTGCATCAGCACCGAAGTAAACTTGTCAGAGTCTGGTGGACCATTGTGACTCGCCAGTCGTACCAGTCGATGCCGGATATCGCTGACCCGTTGGTTGTATTCATCGTCCCAGGTGCAGTAGTCCTGCAACATGGCCGCCCGTACGGTCCGCGTTGTAGTCAGCGGACCTGGGGTCAGTAACAGATAGGGAATGTCGTCATCCATCGAAGAGTCACCGGGACAGGAAACCGGGGATCAGACAGCGCGTGGTGATCGCAGCCAGTCCCCGAATGGGCGCCAGGATCATGCTGCCAGTGATATCTTAACATGTGGTGGTCGGGTCAGGGGCGCGGTCGATGTGCCTCCAATGTGGACACCAATGCGTCAATAGAGCGAGGCGTGTGCCCGTAAGTCAGGCTAATACGTAACAGAGATTCTCCAGCAGGTACCGATGGTGGCCGAATGGCGGGCAGCAGAAATCCTTCTTGCCGCAGTTTCGTCGACAAGTCCACGGCCGCCTGTGGAGTCCCCACGTACAGGGGGATGATCTGGCTGGATGTTGTACCCAGGTTCCAGTTTTGCTGGCGCAACTGCGCGCGCAAATGGGTGCTACGTTCGAGCAAGTCGGTCCGCCGGTGAGGTTCTTCGTGTACCAGACGCAAGCTTTCCAGGCCGGCGGCCGCGGCGGCTTCGGGAAGCGCGGTCGAGAAAACATAACTCCGCGCACGGTTGACCAGCCAGTCGATGACACGTTGTGAGCCGGCGGCAAAACCACCGATCGATCCCAGGGCCTTACTGAAAGTACCGATTCGCAGATGGATGCCGTCTTCGGCGCCCAGATGTTGCGCCACCCCGCGACCGTCTTTCCCAAACAGGCCGGTCGCATGGGCTTCGTCGATCATGAGCATGGCGTGGAACTGTTCTGCCAGCTCTGCCAGTTTATCCAGCGGTGCCAGGTTGCCGTCCATACTGAAGAGACTGTCGGTGACAATCAAGCGGCGCCGAAACGTCGAGGAGTCTTCCAGCAGCTGGTGCAGCGCCGTCACGTCTCGATGTGGAAACACGAAAGTCGTGGCGCCTGAAAGTCGGCACCCATCGATGATACTGGCGTGGTTTTTGGCATCGCTGTAAATGGCGTCGCCGCGACCAGCCAAGGCGGTGATCGAACCCAGGTTGGCGGCAAATCCAGAAGGGAAAAGGAGCGCCGCATCGGTTCCTTCAAAGAGCGCCAATTGCCGTTCCAGTTCCGCATGGATCGCGCCATGACCGCAGATCAAGGGACTCGCCCCGCTTCCCCAGCCGACCGTATCGATTGCGCGATGCACTGCGGGGACTAGAGCTTCGGCTGCCAATCCAAGGTAATCGTTGGAAGCGAAGGCGATGAGATCTTGACCATTCAGCCGAATGGTTTGCCCAAGATAACTTGAATTGCGGGTCGAGAGTTTTCGCCGCAGGCCTTGGTTGTCCAGTGAGTGTAAACCTGCGGTGATCCAATCCAACGGGTGCGCCATGGGGCATTCAGTTTTTTCGAGATAATTTGTGGATCGCGTCGTATTCAGTTTTTCGAACTGGCTGCACCGAAAGCCGAGAACCTTTGCGCAGTAACTCCATTTTGTTGAGGGCTCGCACGCCGCGGAGTTCTTCCAGGGGCAGAGGGCGAGCGAAAACGGTTTCCAGTTGGATGTCGACCATCATCCACCGCGGATTTTCAGGTGACGACTTGGGATCGTAGTGTTTGTCCTTTGGGTCCCAGGCAGTGTGATCGGGATACGCTTCACGAACAATGACCGCGGTACCGACAACCGCCGGCGGCTTGGCGTTGGAGTGATACAGCAGTACGCGGTCCTGCAGTTGCATTTGGTCGCGCATAAAATTCCGCGCCTGGTAGTTGCGGACACCATCCCAGCAGGTGGTTTGGTCAGGTTCCTGCGAGAGATCCTGTATGGAGTAGGCACTCGGTTCGGTTTTCATCAACCAGTACTTTGGGGCGCGCGTCATCGCAATCGGGTCCTTTCGCTCCACGGAAGACAGCGACCGCATCGAGTACCGCGCGGTACTCGAGTTGAACCGTTTGCCGTCCGCTGCCGCAGATCCGGTTCAGCAGATCCGGTTCAGGTTCCAGCCGCTCCTGGGTTTTCGTAGTTGTTCTGCAAATAATCAAGTAGGGAGAAATGGTTTCCACGCCGTTGTTAGCTGGTCATCGAGAGCCCCCGGCCGTGCAGATCGGTCCGGCGGGATGGAGTCGTCAGGTGTGCTGGCTGGTAGTGGAAATGGTTGATGAAGTGCGTTTGGTTTCCGGGAGTCGATTGATGATTCGGTCGCGTCGGGCTATTCTGGTACTGTTCCCGGTCTCGCCAGTCGCCTGTTGGCTTTCGCAGTCACGCTGGCCTGCAGCCCTGAGCCGCTTTGAGAACACCACAGGTGTGGGTGTTGCGAAGCTGATCCACCCCCTTCCTCCGCGCTGCGTATCTAATTAGTGACGGTCTACGAAGATCTCCGAGATGAAACTGCGGTGCCGGTGCTCGCCGATGAGGCGCTGCGCGCCGGTCGACTGTACGACGGCAATTTTGTCCTGGCGATCGTGGCGCAGACGATGTTCACTTTGGCCAACACCTTGATGGCCCACTACAACCGTTGGATCGAGTTTCTGGAGGGAAACCTGGTCCAGATTGGTTGGATCATGGGAGTCGGCTCGATCGTCGCGCCGTTATTGCGCCCCTGGATGGGTTTGTTGATGAATCGGATCGGATCCCGCGCCACGTGGAATCTGGGGTTCATCATTTTTGGAATTGGTTCGTTGGGAAACCTCTGGGTTACCGAGCTCGGCTGGGCCATTTATGCGCTGCGGTCCTGTCTCGTTGTCGGTGCGGCAGTCGTTTTCAGTAGTAGTTTGACCTATATCACACTGACAACGCCCGCTCAGCGGCGCACCGAGGCCATTGGTATTCTGGGTGCTGGTGGATTCCTGGGAATGCTTCTAGGTCCACTTTTAGGCGACTTGATTCTGGGTGACGGAAGCCGCGCGCGAGGTGATTTCCAGTTGTTGTTTTCAGTGACCACGTTGGCCGTGGTGTTGCCGGCAGTGCTGGTTTTTTCTTTACGGCGTCCTGCTCTCAAACCACAGAAGAGCTCGCTCCGAATTGGTGAGTTTGTCCGAACTATCTGGGTCCATTGGCCGGGGACGATCTTGCTCTGCTGTTTTGCCTTTGGAGTATGTATGACCGTACCCTTCGCTTTCCTGGCTAGCTATGTTGACCAACTGAAGTTGCAGATCCCTGGACTGTCCGTGGTCGGTCTCTATTTTGGTTGCTATGCAGGTTGGGGGTTGACCGTACGGGTAGGACTGCGTCGTTTGCCGGATCGGATCGGTCGACGCAAAGTGTTGATTGCGGGAATGCTGACCATGGCGGCCGGGATGTTCTGTTTTGCCTCTGTGTCGGCTGCACATCCCTGGCGACTGGCCATTCCGGCGTTGTTATGCGGGACCGGTCACGCACTGATTTTCCACACCATGGCTTCCTTGGCGCTGGAGTCCTTTCCGCAAGAGGTCCGTGGCAGCGGTTCCTCACTTTCTTTGATCATGCTGGACATTGGGATGATTGCTGGCGCGCCGATTCTAGGAAGGATTGCGGACGGCTACGGATTCGATTGGATGTATGCTTCCATCGGTCTGGTTTGTCTGAGTGTGGCCCTGATCTACGTTTACTCGAGTCTTCCAGTGTGGCGCAGGCGCCGTCATCTGGCACTGGTTGCCGATACAGCGTTATCCGCCGCCGCAGTTGCCCGTGATGTACCCGGTAGTGTCGTCGACAGTTCAACCTCCGAGAGCTTCCAGCAGACAATTTAGAGGGAAAACAGATGAGTTCCAGGTTGTTCTCGATGGACGTTGCGTGGCGGTCCCATCGGATGTGGCAGCGCGTGGGCTGGTCGGTTTTCATTTTGCTCGCCGTGGTCACTCACTTGTCGGCAACCGAACCGCCTCGACTTCCTGTGCCCCGCCAGTGGCGGATCGAAGAGACTCCCTATCCGCCGCCCTGGGCACAGCAACTCCCCTGGAAGGGTCGCCTGCAATTGAGATTCCCACCTGGATTCTTTCAGCAGCAAGACCCCTATTTCTGGTCGTATCCGATTTTCTATTGGTTGCGAGGTGATGTACTCGGCGACCGTGCAGCGTTGCAACGTGCGCTCCGTGACTACGACGCGGGCCTGTATGGGAAACAATTCAAGTCGGACCAGATCAAGATGGAGATCGGTCCAGACAAGACCCGCCGACTGGGTCGCCAGCTGGTGGTTTACCGCCGCGTCGTGGTGAATGGCTTTGATCCGTTTGTGACCAAACGACCCCTCAAGACGTACCTGGAGACCTACCGCTGGTATTGCCCCGCGGGCAAGCATACTGCCGTCTTGATTTTGCGTTCTCCGCGCCGCCCGGATCCGCAAGACCCGGTCTGGAAGAAGCTCCTGCAGTTTGGCGAGGCCCTGCCCTGTCCTGAGTCAGGACGGCCTGCCCGCTGAGTGTTGCGCCATGGCAAAGGCCGGGTTGCACCCGGATGTCTGACACCATTGTGGCCAGGGGGTTTCCAGCAGCCTAAACTGGTAACGGTTTGTTGACAGCTCTATAGGTCTCTTGTTTCCAGGAGGTGTGTCGTGTCCCAACCGAATCGTCGCCTGTTTGTGACCAGTACAGCGGTAGGTACGGCCGCGGTAACTGCGGCCAGCCTGACCCCGCGGCCAGTGCGCGCTGCCCGTTCCAAGGTGGTCCTGGGTTTGATTGGTTGTGGAGGTCGCGGTACCTACCTGGCACAGACATTTCTCGCCAATCCCGATGTGGAGATTGCCTACGTCTGTGATCCTGATCAAGATCGTCTGGCCGCCGGAGTCAAGACGGTGGGGAATGCGGTTCCCAAGGCTGTTTCGGATTTGCGTCGCGTGCTCGACGACAAACGAGTCGATGGAGTGATTGTGGCCACACCCGATCACTGGCATGCCCCGGCTGCCATCCTGGCTTGCAAGGCAGGCAAACACGTTTATGTCGAAAAACCATGTTCGCACACTATTCGGGAAGGGCGCTTACTGGTAGACGCTGCCCGGAAGAACAATTGTGTGGTCCAGCACGGTACCCAGGTGCGCAGCACCACCATGATGATTGAAGCGGTCCAGGCGCTGCGCGAGGGAATCATTGGCGACGTGCTGGTAGCCAAAGCCTGGAATATCCAGAAACGTCGTTCGATCGGCAAAGGGCGCACCACCGACCCTCCAGCCGGGCTGGATTATGAGACGTGGGTGGGGCCCGCTCCAATGATTCCGTACCAGGCCAATCGAGTGCACGGTGGCTGGCATTGGTGGTATCACTTCGGAACGGGCGACATGGGAAATGATGGAGTCCATGACATCGACTACTGTCGCTGGGGACTGGGCGTAGACGTACATCCTTCCAAGGTTGTTGCTCTCGGCGGCAAGTTCTTTTTTGATGACGACCAGCAATTCCCTGACACGCAGCAAGTGACGTTCGAATACCCGGCGCAGAAGCCCACCGAAACGTCGCGCCTCTTGGTCTATGAGCAGCGTTTGTGGTCCACTAACTATCCGCACAATGTGGACAGTGGCGTTGAGTTTTATGGAACTGAAGGCCAGATGTTTCTGAGTCGCCGGGGCAAGCTTGAGGTGCACGGTCCGCGCCATAAGCGAATTGATGTGCCCATTGAACGAGAGGCTCAAAATGCCGAAAAACATGTCGCCAATTTCCTCGCGTCAGTGCGCGCTGGAACGCGACCCAATGGTGATATCGAGTTGGGCCATTTAACCACAACGCTGTGTCATTTGGGTAACCATGCCACTCGCCTCGGCACCTCTCTGCAGTTCGATCCGCAGAAAGAGGAAATCGTGGGCGACGAGGAAGTTCGCCAGTTGGTAACGCGTGATTATCGCGACCACTGGGGACGGCCGAGTTGAGGGTTGCCCACTCGCTTTGTGCCAGGGTTTCTCACGTGCAGCTGCCGAAGGGATGTTGCGCTGTCAGCGCCGACCCCAGATCCCCAACTGAAAGATGATCCACAAAGCGGCTAGCGCTTCGCGTCCGTTGATTTTGGAGTGTCCGGTTTGTCGGTCGACAAACTCGATCGGGATCTCGGTGAACGTCGTTCCCTGTTGCCGCAAAACCCAGAGGAGTTCCTCAAGGTAGGAGTAACCGGCGGATTGCATGCGATCCCAGTCCACGCTTTGGAGTGCCGTAATTCGGTAGCATCGAAAGGCACCACTGCAGTCCGCAACCGGCAGCCTCAAGAACAGGCGGGCGTACCGATTGACAGCCCAACTCATCCAGCGGCGATAGAATGGCCAGCCTTGAATGCTGCCCCCGGGTACGTAGCGCGAGCCAATCACAACATCAGGAGCCGGATCTGGCTGATTTGATAACCCAGCAACAAGGCCGGGAATGTATCGTGGGTGATGCGAAAAGTCGGCATCCATGGTGACAACATAGTCGTAACGTTGTTCGATCGCGTAGCGCAGTCCGGTAAAGGTGGCTGTTCCTAATCCGAGTTTGCCGGCACGTTCAATGAGGTGCAACCGAGGTTCACGCTCTGCGTGTTCGCGAACCCAATGTCCGGTGCCGTCAGGCGAATTGTCGTCGATAACCAGCACATCGAGTTCGTGTGCGAGATCCAGAATGGTTTCAACCAAACACGGAAGATTCTCGATTTCATTGTAAGTAGCAATCACAACAAGCGTACGCATCAACTCGTCCATCGGTGGAAGGGAACTCATGTTTCTGATTTCCTCTTCCAATAATCCAGCGTATCACGGACAGTTTGTTCGAGGGGGATTTCTGGAGCCCAGGCAGTTGTGGCAGTGATCCGGCCGATGTCGGCAATTGGATGGACTCGGACGCCAGGTTGTAATTCCTGAATTCGATGGTTGCTTGCCGCGGTGCGTAGCAGCAATTCCAGCACGTCACCGCTCCGCCACGAACGGCCACTGCCAACATTCAGAACGGTATGTGGAGTGCCGGATTGGGCAACGTGACGGTAGGCGCGAACAACGTCGCGCACATCGCTGAGATCAAGGTGGCTATCGAGCGAGAGCACTGGTAACGGATCCGTCCCGCGGACCAGCTGCGCGGTCCACTCGGGTAACATAAAATGGGCTGGTTGGCGCGGTCCGGTATGTTGAAAAGCGCGTAGTATGACACCATCCAGACCATCCGTATTGATTGCTTTGAGGACCTCTTTTTCTGCCCACAGTTTGGTTTTACCGTACGCGCTTGTGGGTTCCTGTGGAGCGTCTTCGGTGACCTGCAAGTGGCCCTTTGGCGGGACGCGGTAGACATAGGCGGAACTCGCGAACACGAGTCGTGCTGGTGAGCCCAGTGAAAGCGCTAATTGGATGACCGAACGGGTCCCTTTGACATTGACCCGGACCGCCATGTCATGGGGCTGCTCACCACCGCAGTCTGCTGGTCGAGATATCGAGGCCAGATGAAAGATGGTGTCGGGTGCGAACTTTGCAATTTGACTGCGAGTCGCCGCAGGGATGTGGGTGGCCAGGTCCCAGGGCAACATGGGAATGGAATCTGGCCAGGAGGAATCTTGCTGGGGCAATCGAGTTCTATCGCGCACAGTGCCCATGACCTGGTCGCCGCAGGCGACCAGGTGCTCCGCCAGAAACCGTCCTGCGAAACCCGTAACGCCAGTAATCAGAGCTTTCAATTTACACCTCGATCACCCGAAAACCTGGCGTGTCCCCACGCGCGTAGCCGGCGATGGGAATCACCGCCTGCGCGCTTTTGATCCCAACCAACACTGTAATCGAGTTACAGTAGAATCCACTAGATGATTTGCATCGTATTCTCTACGACGAGAAGATTATGGGATAGCGAGCTTTTTGTTCTCCAAAAACCGAATGATTGGGCTCTGGATGAAGTGGTTTTTCGGCGCGGTACTGCTGTTATTAATGGCAATCGCATTTCAGCTTGAGTTGCTGGCCTACGCCATGTACGCCCTGATAGCGGTAATGGTGTTGAGCCGTGGATTCGCTCAGTCGTGGATTCGCCATCTCAGTGCCGAACGACAATGTAATCAGCTGACCGCTCAGGTGGGCGAGCGCGTGAATGTCATTGTCAAGGTGCGCAATAGTGGTCGCTTGCCGATACCCTGGGTGTTGCTCGAAGACCTTTTGCCGCGCAACGCCCTGAAACACGATCCCCCCAGCCTGGCACTGACGGGCCAGCGTATGAAGCTGGCTATGATTCGTGCCGGGAAACAGCATACCGTGCTGTATCAGTTGATGTGTAATCGGCGGGGTTACTATCAACTCGGTCCACTCGTCCTGGAAACAGGAGATCTATTTGGCCTTCATCGACGATGGCGCGTAGCGAGCGCTCCACACTTCCTGATGGTATATCCGCGCGTCGTCAAATTAGATGGTTACGATCTGGTTTCACGTCGCCCGATCGGTGAAGTGCGCATGTCTTACCGGCTTTATGAAGACCCGACACGCATTGCAGGGGTTCGGCAGTATCAGTCGGGTGATCCGTTGAATCGTGTGCATTGGCGGTCAACGGCACGAACGGGGGTGCTACACAGTAAGGTCTACGAACCGTCGACCGTTTCCGGGGCGACATTGTTGTTGGATTTCCATCGCGCTTCTTACGATATCGCGAACGAACCTGTGCGTAGTGATCTGGTTGTGACAGCGGCCGCTTCCATTGCCAACGCAGTCGTCGAGATGGGGCAACAGGTTGGCCTGGTCACGAACGGTCGGGACGCGGTCGACCGGATTCGCAGTGAAGGCTGGGATTATGATCACCGGACGCGGGAGGCCGCCCGCGAAGCGGCGACCATGAAAGATCAGAATGATCGGTTACAGCCATTAATTGTTCCCACCGCGCGTGGACCAGAACAAATGCAGCGAATCCTGGAAGTGCTGGCGCGGGTTGAGTTGACTGATGGTCTGGACATGCTCGAATTGCTCGCCGCCACAACTGGCCGAATCCCGCGGGACGCAACAGTGATTGCCCTGCTGCGGAGGGTGACCCCGAGTACGGCGATTGCCCTGGGATCGTTGCAGCAACAAGGTTATGCGGTCAGTGCAATGATCAATGTGCACGAGGTGGATGAGTTTGCTAGTGCGTCGGGTGCCTTAATGGCCCAGGGAATCGAGACGCACCATCTCGGTGACGAAGAGGCCGTTGCCCGGATTTGTCGTCGTTATGTATTGCGCTGATTTATTGCGCCGATTTATTGCGCCGATTTGTTACTGTGCAGATCGGGCGCTACCAATGGGTCCCAGCGGTGGTTCCTGGTACGGTCGCGGGGGTTGCTGTCGCTGGTATCCTGTTGGCCGTCGCCAGATCCTGAGGCGTTCCCTGCGTTGACATCAGTGGGGTCGAATTCTACGTTAGGCTCAAACGCTGGGCCGCCCATTGACTCCTGTTTCGATTTTCCTTTTCGGCATTTCCATGGATTCTCGACCTGTCGCGCTTGTCACTGGTTCGTCACGTGGCATCGGTCGCGCCATTGCAGTTGCCTTCGGTCGGTCCGGGTATGACGTGGTGGTGAACTACTGCCACAGTGAGGATGCTGCGGCCGCGGTCGCCGCGGAGGTTCGGGCGGCGGGGAGTCAGGCGGTTGTGGTTGGCGCGGACATCAGCCAGCCGGCAGGTCGCGATACCTTGTTATCTGAGGCGCGGGCAGCGTTTGGTCGCATCGATGTGCTGGTGAACAATGCGGGGATTACTTCTCCGGGTCGCAAGGATCTACTCGATGCGACCGAATCCAGTTGGGATCAGGTTTTTGACACGAATCTCAAAGCACCGTTTTTTCTTGCCCAGGGTTCCGCAAACGCGATGCGACAACTGATCCAACAAGGAGTGATTCAGCGGGGTACGATCATCAACATCTCTTCGATTTCGGCGTACGCAGTTTCTACCAACCGGGCGGACTACTGTATGGCGAAGGCGGCCATGGAGATGATGACCTGGTTGTTCGCGGATCGTCTGGCGGAGGAGGGAATCCGGGTTTTTGAAATCTGTCCCGGAATTATCGCCAGCGATATGACAGATCCCGTCAAGGCTGTCTATGATCGTCGTATCGCTGACGGATTGACCCCGATGCGACGCTGGGGAACGCCTCAGGATGTGGCGAAAGTGGCGGTGACTCTGGTTAGTGACACGTTCGCTTTTAGCACAGGTGACCGATTTAATGTTGACGGTGGTTTCCACATTCGAAGGCTGTAGGCGAACCTGCTGATGCAATTAGGATTGCTTGGATCTAACGCTGACACTCTGGCGATTGCTCGAGCGGTTAATCGCAGCTCGGCGCATGCACTGATCGGGGTTTATCAGCCGCAAGCGCATGTTGCGGAGTTGCGCGATTTACTGGAACCGGGAGGTGAGTGGACCGATGACTGGGAGTCCCTTTTGCACGATGACCGTATCGATGCGGTAATTGTCGCAGGGACTGATGGTGACGCGTCACGTGATGACCAGCTGCGCAAATTGGTGCAAGCTGCGAGGCCACTACTGGTGACCCACCCGGCCTGCGAGGCGATCATCGCGTTCGAACTCGACATGATCCGGCAGGATACCGGATCCGTTCTGATCCCGTATCGACCCTGGCGCTGGCACCCGGCATTGATGCGATTGGTGGAATCCGTTGCGATGGATCAGGCGACTTCGATCGGACGTCTCGAGCAAGTGACCTTGGATCGAGAAATGG
>CAZITS010000063.1:0-12885 GCA_964542185.1 uncultured Pirellulaceae bacterium | reverse complement strand
CTATACCGACGTCATCCAATCCGTACTCATTCTCTTCGGTGGTATTGCTGTCGCTCTGTTGACCTTTTCCGAACTCGGAGGATGGGGACGGATGATGATGCTCGATGCGGCCGCTGGAACGAATGCAAAACTAAAGCTCTACGAGCCGATGAATCACCCTGACCTGCCCTGGACAGGCGTGCTCACAGGGCTGATGTTTATGCACTGCTATTACTGGGGTACCAATCAATTTATCGTGCAGCGCGCCCTCGGTGCCCGGACCGGCGGTGAAGCCCGTTTGGGAATTATCGTAGCTGGATTTCTCAAACTGCTGATTCCGTTCTTTGCCATCGGGACGGGCGTAGCCGCCTTCTATCTATTCCGGGAAACACCCGCTTTCCAGAATCAGAAGATTGCGCCTGACACGGTATTTCCCGTACTGGTGACCTACCTGATTTCACCGCTGGGCATTGGCTTTGTGGGACTGATTGCAGCGGGCTTGATCGGCGCCATTTTGTCCTCGATCGATTCGATGATGAACTCGGCCGCGACGATCATTACCGTCGACATCTACCGGAAATACTTCTCGCCTGATGCCACCGATCGCGAAATGATTCGAGTCGGACGGCTTTCCATTATTGCACTGATGTTGATGGCCATTGTGATGGCTGTATTCATTATGGATCCCAATTCCCAGTCCAATTTCTTTCTGAACATTGCCAATTACTCAAACTACCTGACTCCCGGAGTCTTGGTCGCGTTCTTGATGGGCATCTTTTGGTCACGTGGTACGCGCGTGGCCGCTTGTGTGACCATCATCGCCGGCCTCATCCTCTCGCCAGCAGTGCAATTTGCCTACGATTCGGATGTGGATCGCACCATGTATGATCTGGCACTGGGACACAAACAACTGAATGACGTTTCCATCGGTGCCATTCCAGCAGAATTTCACGAGCACAGCGTCAGCGACTTCGAACAACACCTGGAAAACAACGTGTTACCCCGGATCTCTGGCTTGCACCGAGCGCTCGGACCTCAGTTGAACTTCTTTCACCGAGTCGTGGTCGTCATCGGGTTATCCGCGATCGTCTTTGTTATCGTCAGCCTGGCGCAGGCACCCGATCACGAAAAGAGCAAGAACACGTGGTCTGTACTAGGCGGGCATGCGCCTCAGAGACTGGGACAACTGGCCGCCAGCGCCGCCATCTCCGTAGTGGTGTTCGCCGTCTTGGCGGCCGTGATGGTGACCGGCAGTCTGGCACCAGCGGTGGCCGCCTGGTTGGCAGCGCTATGGACCCTGGCTGCGTTCTGGCGCGAAGTCTGGCGCAGCTTCGGCGAGCAGGCATCCGACAAAACAAGTTTTGCTCTATTCGCGGTATCAGACGATCGCAGTTACGCCGGGCTGCTGGCAGCGGCCGCCATGTTCATGATGTACTACTTCTATTGAGCAGGCCCCTGACCGTCAGCCTCTGGTGCGAGCGCATCAAAGCGGTACAGAGCTGCCGGTGACCACCGACTCGGTCTGTTTGTGGCACAGCAAAATCGCATCCCGCGCCAGTGCACCGGAAAGAATCGCAGAAGCTTCACCCGTTTCAATCGAACGCACCACTTCCTCGATTTGAACTTCAAAGGCACGAATCGGGTCACCGTCTCCCAGATCGGGGCGCAGCACCTGATCGTCGGCGGTAAGCACCTTCAGCGGCATCGTCTCCGGGCCATCTGTAAAACCACCATGGTCGTAGTGCAACGTGGCCTGCTCGAGGTGGATCTCCAAGGCATGTGTAAAGGGCCGCCCTTGCTGGTTAATAACGCCGCTGGAGGCACTGACGACCAGCGACGTATCTGCATACCGGAACAGCGTGGTACAAAACTCAACAACCTCGCCCCGCATCCGCCCTTGGGATACGAGGCTCTGGGGCATGCCAAATAACATACGAATCAAGTGCGCGTCGTGAACATGCAGATCGACCAGGGGTCCACCGACCCGCGCCGGATCGTAAAAGTCCTCGATCCAGGACGGATCGGAGACCACCCGCTTGAAATGACCACCCAGCAAGCGACCGTAGGTACCGCTGGCAATCACACTACGAGCATGCGCGTACTCAGGAAAAAAGGGAAGTACGTGACCAACCAGGACTTGCCGATCCGCAGCGGCGGCAGCGGCCACCATCTGGTCACACTCGTCGGTCGTCAGCCCCATGGGTTTTTCCACAAACACGTGTTTACCAGCCTGCAGCGCCGCAATCGCAGCCTCACAATGCAGATGTGGAGGCAAGCAGAGGTCAACCAGATCGATTGATTCATCGGCCAGCAGTTCATCGAGCGTCGCACAGGTCGCAAGCTGGCTGGTGTCAACTTGTTCACCGGGGGGGCCAAAATTTCCCTGGATGTCCGTCCAGTCACCGGCGCGTTTCTGCGGATTCCGCGAACAAATTGCCGTCACCTGCGCACTGGCAACCTTCTGGTAGGCCAACCAATGAATCCACCCCATAAAGCCAATACCGGCGAGTCCGACACGAATCATAATCCCCCCTCCCGATCAGATAACGCTGTCCTGCAACACGTTCTTTTCGATGCAGGCCAACTGTCTAGATACGTAAGCAGTCAGGTACACAAGCGGCTCAGCCAGATTCAGTCCCATCGAGACGCGCTCACGAAGCGGATCCCGGCAGATGGCAACTGGCCAACCCTCGTTTCTCCAAATATTGCTGATGGTAATCCTCGGCAGGCCAGAAGGTCACCGCGGACACAATTTCGGTCGCAATGGGACGGGTACAGTGTTCCTGGTGGCGGTCCCTGGAAGCGACAATCGCGGCCTCTTGCCGCGCAGAGTGGTAGTAGACGGCCGATCGATACTGGGTACCCACATCCGCTCCCTGGCGGTCCTTCTGGGTAGGATCATGGCATTCCCAAAACACTTCCAACAACCGATCGTAGCTCACCTGGTCTGCATCAAATTCGACCTCAACTGCCTCTGCATGGCCTGTGCGATCCGTACACACTTGATCGTAAGTTGGCTGATCCACGTCACCGGCCGTATACCCAACTGTGGTGGAGCGAACTCCGGATACCTGGCGAAACGCGTGCTCCACGCCCCAGAAACAACCTGCGGCGAAGGTGGCTTTTTCCATCAACATTTTCCCCTGGAAATAGAGGGTGGTACAGCGTGAAGTCGGATTGTCATGCCTGGCAGAGGCGTCGTCAACGATCACGGAGAATTTGATTGCTGAAATGGAAGGAAGTGCTGTGCACAAAAATAGACAAACAGCGGAATCAAGACGGCCGCAACCACGTTCAGCCAAAGACCAGTTCGCACCATCGCTCCCATCCGGATGTGACCGCTGCCAAACACAATAGCATTAGGTGGCGTCGCGACTGGCAACATGAACGCACAGCTGGCCGCTAACGCCGCGGGGACAAGCAGCCAAAGTGGATCCAGATCTCCACCTCGGGCTACCGCAAACAAGACAGGCAGTAACGCCGATACCGTTGCCAGGTTGCTGGTGATTTCAGTGAAGAATATCACGGTCAGAGCGACCGCCGCCACAATCCAGAAAACAGGGAGGTCTCCCATTTCGGCAAATTGGCTGCCGATCCAGCGCGCCAATTGGCTTTCCTCCATCACCGCGGCCAGACTCAAGCCACCACCAAACAGTAGCAGGACTCCCCAGGGCAGGGCGGAGGCTGCTTCCCAATCCAATAGAAACGGACCACGTGTTAGATCACTGGGAATCAAGAACAGACTGATTGCCGCCAGGAGTGCAATCCAAGTGTCATCGACACGTGCCAACAAGGGCACGTGGCCAGACAGTACTTCCCAATTGGCAAGTGGCTTGCGTAGTATCCAGGCAGCCGCCGTGGCCATAAACACCGACAGCACCAGCCATTCGGGGCGCGACATGGGCCCTAGTTTTTTCCATTCGGCGCGGATCAAGCCGTCAGCTGTTGATACGTCAACCGCTGGTAGAGCAAACAAGATGCGCGTCAATAAAAACCAGGTAATGATTAGCAGGACAACCGCCAGCGGCAACGCAAAGAACATCCACTCGGCAAAACCAATCAAAATGCCCCGCTGGTGCAAATAGCCAGCCAAGAGTGCATTGGGGGGAGTTCCCACTAGTGTAGCCATACCGCCGATACTCGCTGCGTAAGCAATTCCCAGCATCAAGCAGACGCCAAACGACTGCTCCAGTCGAGCGGATCCCGACAGGTCTGTTTTTTGCTGGAACAATTCGATCAGACTCAGTCCGATGGGGAGCATCATAACGGTGGTTGCAGTATTACTGATCCACATGCTCAGAAAGGCAGTCGCCAACATGAAACCCGCTACCAGTTGCCGCGGTGAAGTGCCCACCGAAAGCACCGTCAACAAGGCTATCCGCCGATGTAAATTCCAACGTTGCATGGCAATCGCCAGCATGAATCCACCCATAAACAAAAAGATGTATTTATTTGCGTACTCCTGGGCAACGGTCTGAAAGCGGACCACTCCAAACCCGGGAAACAGGACCAGCGGGAGTAGCGCCGTCACCGGTAGCGGTACTGCCTCCGTAATCCACCAGACGGCAATCCAGACTGCCAGGGCTGCGGTCACGCGTGTCCGTTCCGCGTGCTGCTGCGGCGCGGTGACACTGGACGCCGGCGATCCGGCTGAACGCTGAGATGCTCCCGCAGGAACCGAGAACGCCGAGATCGACGGCTGAAAGAGAAAGTACACTGCCAGCGCGCAGAGCGGCCCGGCGATACGCCCCCACCTGCGCCAAGTCAGCTCCGTTCTGCCCACCTGCTGTCGGTCATTCACAAAAATTTCCAATGTAAGGAAAAGACCTCGCTGGCATCCAGCCGGAGAGACCATGGGGTGTACGCCTTGGCCAGCGTACCGTAGTAGATCCAGATTATCGCCAGCCGATTGATTTTCCAACCGGCGATCGTCCCGCACTGCAAAATGCCAGCTGCTGGCGGTCCGATTGCTAGCTGAAGGTGCCATCAAATTGTGCTGGTTTCGAATGAGCAAAATCGATACATTGCGTCGCCCTCTTTGCCTTTTGAGGAACCCTTCTCGTGCGCCCCATCAAAGTCGTACTCGTTTCCACAGCCAGGGACTGGCACGGTGGCGAGCAGCAGGCGCTGCTGCTGGCGCAAGGTCTGCGCCAACACGGGCACGATTGCCGGATTGTGGCCCGGCGCGGCGCGCCCTTTGGTCAGCGACTACAGGAGGCGGGGTTCGCAGTTACTTTATTTTCCGGCAAAGGCTGGAATCCACTTGCGCAATGGCGCATACGAACCTGTTTGCGCCAGTGGCAACCCAATATTTTGCATTTCAACGATTCCCACGCACTTACCACCGGGGGCTGCGCTGCCTGGCGTCTCCACCAGCCTGTGCGGATTGTCGCCCGCCGGGGGTCTGCCGCACCTCACTCCGTCTGGCGCTATCATCATCTCGCCGACCAGGTAGTCTGCGTCTCCCGAGCGGCGGCCCGCGCGTGTGCCGCCGCAGGGATCGATACACATCGGTTAGGCGTGGTCTACGATGGTGTTGACCCACAACGCGTTGCAGCGGGGAACCGTGACCGCGGACGCCGTGCCCTGAAAATCAACGATGGAACAAAAGTGGTCGTTTGCGTGGCGTCATTAACAACCCCCAAAGGCCACCGCTGCCTGCTCGATGCCTGGGCGCGGATCGTCGCCAATGATCGCCACGGCCAGGTAACTCCAGCGTCTCAGAATTCAGCCCAGTTGGTGCTCGTGGGGGAGGGTCCACTGCGGCCGCAGTTGCAACAGCAAGCGGAAACGCTAGGGATCAGCAATACGATTCGATTTCTCGGCTATCGCGAAGACGTGCCAGACCTGATCCAGGCCGCGGACGTGTGCACACTGGCTTCCCAGTTGGAGGGATTAGGATCTTCGCTCATCGACGCGATGCTGGCAGCGCGGCCGGTGGTAACTACAACGGCCGGTGGAATTCCCGAGTTATTGGAAAATAAATCGTCTCCGGTAGCCTGGGCTGTAAGGCCCAATGATGCTGCCGCGTTGGCAAACGCATTGCGCACAGCGCTCACCTCAACCGCAGTAGCGGCACACCGCGCTGCCTGCGCGCGGCGGCATGCCACGCAGCATTTCACCGCCGACCGGATGGTCAGGAAAACACTGGAACTGTATGAGCAATCACTTTCTGTAAGGGAAACATGTGCCCGCACCGGAATACCGGCGTGTGCCTCGAACCAATCGGCCAAGCAATCGCAGGCGGTACGGCTGGGGATTTAATATCCAGACGATTTAATGTTCAGACAAGGTTCGTCGACGGACGAGCCAGATTTTCAAACTCCACAAGTTAACATGACGCACCGGCAATCTGCTGATTCTGATCAACAAGTTCACGGTCCAGAGGACTCGTCACAGGCTCCTCGTAGTTTGACGATACCCGGAATGCACTCCTTGCTGGCACCTCTGGTGATCGCTGACATCAAATCCTCGCATCCTCAATCCGCGCCGCGCGTACTCGATCTGGGTGCCGGTCCGGGTGGCATGTCTTACCGTCTCCAGCAAGCAGGTTTCCAGATGGAAGCCTGTGACTTGTTCCCCGAACTATTCCAATGTCCCGGAGTCACCTGCCAACTGGCCGATGCGTGCCAACCGTTGCCCTACAACAACGAACAATTCGATGCGATTGTGGCGGTCGAAGTAGTGGAACATCTGGAAAGTCAATTAACACTCTTTGGAGAAATCCACCGACTGTTGAAGCCGGGCGGAAAATTTTTCTTTACCACACCCAACATCGCTTCGCTGAAATCCCGTCTGTCCTATTTGCTTACTGGATATTTTTATTCGCATGGCCCGCTCGACCCCGACGTGGATGATCCCATCAGCCAGCACATCGGCCCTTCGACTCCTGACCGGTACTACTATTTGCTGGCACGCGCCGGCCTTGACCTGAACCGATTGACAACCGACCGCTTGCAGCGATCCTCCCTGGGACTTGCCTGGCTGGCACCACTTATTTGGGGTCTGACACAGCTGAAATACTCGGCCACCAAAGGTACCCGCATGGAAAATTCTCCGCCCACCCTGTTTGGCCGTACCTTGATCGGAGTCGCCCAGAAACGAGCAGGCCGCCAGCAACAGGCCGCCTGACAAAAGACATCCCAAGTTGCGACGACACGGTGATCACACCACACAACCCGATTGCTCGGAACCACCATCCCACACGATAAAATCGATGACTGCCAAGCCTCTCCACGCCCTGCTTCGCTTCTGCCGCTTGCGCCTGGGACTCAAACCGATCATCGACTACGCCCAATCACGGCGCCGGCTCAACGGCGTGGCGGAGTTACCCATCGGCACCGTTTTTGACATCGGTGCGCACGTCGGCAAGATGGCCCGTCGTTATCGCAAATTGTTTCCCGCAGCTAATATCTATTGTTTTGAACCCCTGCCTCATTGCTACCAGCGACTGGATCGCTGGGCCGCCAGGCAAGGAAACCATGTCCAAACCTTCAACATCGCACTTGGCGATGCGTCTCGTCCGATCGAGTTTTTCTGGAATCAAGACCATCCTGGCGGATCTGGTTTACGGCCACCTGGCAACTCCCGCCGACCCGAAAAGCACACTTCGTTCACGACCCGCATGGAAAAACTGGACGACGTCGCTGCCGCTCTCAACCTGAACGGAGAAATTCTCCTCAAGCTCGATGTGGAAGGTGCTGAGCTGGAGGTCCTGGCAGGAGCGCCCGAGTTACTCGGCAAAGCATCCGCGATTATCGTCGAAGCGGCCATTGGCGAAGAACGTGCAAGACCGCATTTCCATGACTTACTGCAGACGCTGGAATCTCATGGGTTCTTGTATCGTGGCAACCTCGGCAGTGCTTACGTAGACGGTATCCCAAAGTTGGTCGATGCCGTATTCATCAAACCTCCTGCTCAAAGGAGGGCGGCAGCCTGATGAACCAACTGACAGTACTCATTCCCTGCAAAAACGAAATAGAGAACCTCGAGGAGTGCCTCGCCTCAGTCCGCCCTGTGGCCGATGAGATCTTGATTGCCGATTCCGGTTCCCAGGACGGCACACTGGATCTCATTCAGCGACAGCCCGACTGCCGACTCATCCAGCGCCAGTACATCCACTCAGGGGACTTCAAGAACTGGGCCATTCCCCAGGCACGCCACAACTGGGTGCTGGTGATCGATGCCGATGAGCGAGTTACGCCTGCGTTGGCTGTCGAGATTCAACAGCGACTCGCCGAGGCGAGTGATGTCGACGGTTATTGGATACCTCGAGATAACTATTTTCTCGGGCAGAGGATCCGTTACAGTGGATGGCAATCAGATCGCTGCCTGCGATTGTTCCGTCGCGATCACGCAGTGTACGTCGGTGACAATGATCATGCCGAAGTCCAGATCGCATCGGGTCGGGTCGGGCGTTTTCAAGCGGCCCTCCAACACGATACATTTGCAGATTACGATTCGTTCTTCCGAAAACTCAATCGCTATACCAGCTATCAGGCGCAGATCTGGAGCGAGTCGGGTCGCCGTGCCTCGTTTGTCGACCTGCTCGTTGCTGGCCCGATGCGCTTTTTCCATGCGTATGTGTTGCGCTGTGGATTCCTGGATGGCAAAGCTGGCCTGCAAGTCTGCGCATTAACCGGATTCTATTCCTTCATGAAGCGTGCGCGCTTGTGGGAACGGAACCTCACAGATGATTCCCACCGCAAACCAAACGCCACCCAGTCAGCGCGCGCTGCCTGAGTGAGTGCCAACTCCCACCACATCAACCTGTCATGCGCATCGCTATTTTTTTGCCAAACTGGATTGGTGATGTCGCGATGTCAACTCCCGCGCTGCGCGCCATCCGGCAACACTACGGTTCCACAGATCGCCTGATCGCCGTGGCAAGACCCTATGTAGAACCCGTACTGCAAGGCAGTCGCTACTTCGATGAATGGATGATCTACGAATCGCACCGACGCGGAAAACGCAAACTTGTTACCCGTCTGCGACAAGCCGACATCGACATCGCGTTGTTGCTGACGAATTCACTTTCGACAGCATTTCTGGCATGGCGAGGTGGCGCCCAGCGACGGGTCGGGTTTGCCCGTGATTGGCGCGGGGCACTACTGACAGATCGATTGCATGCGCCGCGGCGTGGCAGTCGCTTTCTGCCGCGTTCCGCTGTCGACCACTATCTCGAACTCGCCCAGTCGATCGGTTGCAAAACCATCTCCGAGCAGTTGGAATTGACAACAACGGCTCTCGACGAGCAACAGGCTGATCAAATCTGGCAACACCCGCAAATGGTTCATGCCAGACAGGTGGTCACCCTCAATACGGGGTCAGCCCGTGGTGTGTCCAAGTCGTGGCCGCTCGACTCATTTCGGGAACTGGCCTTGCAGCTGGTCCAGCAACGCGATGTGGTCGTGCTGATGATCTGTGGCCCGGACGAACGCCGGGCCGTAGCAGAACTGGTCCACCAGGCGGCGCATCGACGTATCATCGGAGTCCATGATCGGCCCTTGAGCATTGGGCTGAGTAAAGCCTGTATCCGACGGAGCGATTGCCTTGTCACAACCGACAGCGGACCCCGCCATTTGGCAGCCGCGTTTGGTGTACCTTGCGTGGCGCTTTTCGGTCCCACCGATCCGCGCTGGAGCGCGAACTACCACCAACAAGAAACGCAGCTCTGGCAGCAACTGGACTGCGCACCCTGTGGTCATTCACGGTGCCCATTGGACCATCATCGCTGCATGCGGGATTTGAGTGTTGACCGCGTGCTGGCAGCAACCCTCCAGCAACTCGACCAGAATCGCCAGCGAGTTGGTGCCTGACTGGACAGCGGGATCGGAGGATTCCTGTGGCTGGATACACCCTCTTCGGGAATCGCCTGGAGACGACATTCTGTTGACACGCAGCGGGTCAATCTACATCGATTGAATTGACTACCTGCAATCCCTCTGCCAGCGCGCGAATCGCCTCTTGTGCCAGCTGTTTGTGATAGAAAGAATTGACGCGCCCATGGATCAAGAGGATTTCTCCCTCGCGTTCCACTTTGAGATCGCGCAGCGCAAAAATCGGGCTGGACGCCAAGGCACGTTGTGCCCGGTCCTCGACTCTCGATACATTCTCGGAAACCACTGCAGCAGACCTCCTTCCCTGCCGAGGAACCTGTGCCGCTGGAGAAACAGGTTCCAGAACCGACCGCCTCCCTGCTGGGACTAATGTACGAACCAACCCAAAAAATTGTCAAGCGCGGTATTTGAAATCCGCTGCACGCTCGGCCGATCGACATTTGCAAATCACCAGAATGACGGGCGTCTGCGTCGCGTGATGCTGTCAGAGGTTTTCGGGTTTATAGCTCCAGATATTCTTCCAGCGCTTCTCGCATTACGGCTGCATCCGCATCGATCTCAGTCCAAACGTGAAACCCGATCACGCCCTGGTTCACCAGCATTCCCAGACCATCAATGGTGCGACAACCCCGCGTGGCCGCTTCCGAGAGAAATTGGGTTTGCGGTGGGTTAAAAACAACGTCGGCAACAACCATCTCAGAAGTCAATGTGCTGGTATCCACCGGGACGCGCGCGGCGGCGTCACCTAAGCCGATCGAGGTGGCGTTGATAACTACCTCGGTCTCCTCGGGGATCTGGTAATCACCATCCCAAATTATCAGGTCAGAATGAACTTCCACTTTCTGATTGAGCAAGTCAACCAGTTCTTGTCCACGCTGCTCGCTGCGATTGACAACAGTAATGTGTTCCACGCCCGACAAACCCAGTTCAACTCCAATGGCGCGCGCGGCACCACCTGCTCCAAAAAGTACGACCTGCTTCCCTTGCGGATCAATTTGTTCTTTCAGTGATTGGACAAAACCTTTGCCGTCCGTGTTTTCGCCCAGCAGCTGATCACCGTCACGATTGATGCAATTTACCGCTCCCATCAATTCCGCCGCTTGACTGAGCCCATCGAGGTGCTCAATCACGGCCACTTTGTGGGGAATCGTAATATTGCCTCCCTTGAACCCGAGTGCCCGCATTCCCGCGACAGCCGCCGCCAGGTTTTCCGGAGACACTTCCAGAGTGAGATAACGCCAATCCAGGCGCGCAGCCCGAAACGCGCGTTCGATCATAAATTGGGTGGGATTTCCGGCAACAGGTTGACCCAAACAACAGACAATTGTCTGCAGATGCGAATCAGGCACGGGTTGTTCTCCACCCCATAAAGTAGTTGGAACGAGACTCGTAAAACGATGGCGATTTCCTCGCCAAGATGCGCCCGCAACTTGCCGTGTTCTTAGTCGCGAAATCGGCCTACGACGAGAGTGATGTTCTGCCCGCCAAAACCAAAACTATTATTCAAAGCAATATTACAACTCGCTTCTCGGGAGGCATTAGGAATGTAGTCCAGGTTGCATTCCGGATCGGGATTCTCGTAATTGATCGTGGGCGGCAGTACGTTGTCGCGAATGGACATCAGACAAACGATCAACTCGGTGACACCAGCAGCGGCGATCAAATGTCCCATCATGCTTTTCGTACTGGAGACGGGCGTTTCCAGTGCCCGTTCACCGAATACCTCGCGACAAGCAAGTGATTCCACTCGATCGTTGACAGTAGTACTGGTGCCGTGGGCATTGACGTAGTCGACCTGCGACGGGTCGATTCCCGCATCCGTAATCGCCATTCGCATGCAACGAATCGCACCACGACCTTCCGGGTGAATGTCAGTGACGCGGTAGGCATCCGCAGTGGCACCGTACCCGAGAATTTCCCCAAAAATATGGGCGCCGCGACCGCGCGCGTGGTCGAGTGATTCGAGTACCACCATTCCGCTTCCTTCCCCCAAGACAAACCCGTCGCGGTGCAGATCAAAAGGTCGAGATGCCTGAGTCGGTTCATCGTTGCGCGTTGACAGCGCGGTCAGCAGGTTGAATCCTGTGATACCGAAAGGATGGATCATGCTGTGGGCACCACCGGAAATCATGACATCCGCGTCACCACGGCGAATGATCTCGGTTGCCTCTCCAATCGCCTGGCTACTGGCAGCACAGGCCGTGAGACAATTCACTTGCGGGCCCTGGGCATTGAACATGCTGGATACATATCCCACCGGCATGTTCGGTTCCTGCTCCAATTCCCCAATGGGATCAAGTGTTTCCAGACCAACCTGGGCAAATCGCGACAAGTCGAGCTCACCATCTGCCAGTCCGGCAGCGACCATCCGTGAAAACGCCTCGAAATTCTGGTTTCCTTCACCGGCACCCAGGTAGACACCGAGCCGGGTAGGGTCCAGGTCCTGTTCCTGAATTCCCGATGATTCCACTGCCTTGAGCGCCGCACTGGCTGCAAAACAAGTATGCCGTGCGCGCCGTTTCCAAAGGTCAGCATCCCGACCTAAAGGCAGATTCTCAAAATCTTTGATCTCTGCTGAAATTTTGGTGGGAAATCGACT
Source organism: uncultured Pirellulaceae bacterium (assembly GCA_964542185.1). Classification (GTDB taxonomy): domain Bacteria; phylum Planctomycetota; class Planctomycetia; order Pirellulales; family Pirellulaceae; genus UBA9264. The sequence goes on along the minus strand of CAZITS010000063.1, from coordinate 468 downwards.
GGCATCAAAAACCGTCGTATAACCCACACCCGAGTCGCCCTGCTTAAGACGCTCCCAAACAGGATCGACGTCCAATCCGAGTGGATTGACTAATCCCAAACCGGTGACAACGACTCGATTTTTCATTGCGCTCTGATTTCAACCAGGGTGGGCAGGGAAGAGTCACAACGGGGTAACACCAATCGCCAATTCGTGGTGTCCACAGACAACGTCAGATCACCGCTGCCTGCGGGCGGGGCAAACACGGCCATGTGGAATGATCGAGTGCAGCACACAGAGTGCGAGCCGCTACCCTTATCGACTCCCAGGAACAAATCCATGAACACCTACCCAAGTTGTATGGAATTTCTCTCAGAACCTGAATCGGATTTTGACGGACTGGAGCCCGGGTTGATTGGGGAAATCGAAACCGGGCCGCCACTGTGAATGCGCGACGGGAAACGGACCCGCTCCGCGCAGACCTCCAAG
>CAZITS010000062.1:0-12956 GCA_964542185.1 uncultured Pirellulaceae bacterium | reverse complement strand
GACTGGCCACTAGCTGGGGGTCGGGATTGGCACCCAGCAGGTTGCGCTGCGAGCCACGGTGTGTATACGATTCGCCCAGGGCGATGACCGGATAGCAAAGCACCGCGAAATCGGGGCGACAACCGACACGTTCTACCGAGTCCACCGCCGCCGGCTGCCCATCGTCAAAGTGCGTCGCGGCAGTCGAGGCCAGGTGGCCACCGGCCGAAAAACCAAGAATGCCAATCCGCTGGGGGTCGACCCGAAACTCGCTGGCACGCGCCCGCACCGTGCGAATCGCCCGCTGCGCGTCCTGGAGAGGCGCCGGGTGCCCGTACCCTTTACCACGGTGCCGGTAGTCACAGACGAAACCGGCGATCCCCAGGGTATTCAACCAGGCAGCGATCTGGGCCCCCTCATGATCCATGGCCAGGTTGCCATAGCCTCCCCCGGGACAGATCACCACCGCGGTCCCCTGGGCATGCATCGGTTCCGCGGGCAGGTGGATCAACAAGCGGGGCTTGTCTGCCGGCTTTTCACCCAGGGCACCCGGGGCACCGGCCGGCCAGAGCAACTCGACCTGCGGTTCCGCCGCGGGTAGTGGCAAAACACCACTGCAAAAACTGACGCACAGACCCAGCCACACGATCCAGCCAGCACGGACTCGCCGGGGGCGCCGCACGCTGTCTGTCGTCTCGGCGTCCGCGGCGCAGCACCATCTATTCGGATTCAGATTCATCGAGAACTTTCTCGTACTCCGCCATTAGCGGTCGGAAGGCAAAATTGGCCAGCGTGGCGATCAACCCTCGATCACTCTGGTCACGGACCACATCACTGAGTGTGTCGATGCTGTTGTAGAGTTGTTCCACCGCGGTCTCCAACTTCTCGATGGTCACCTCGGTGTCACCCGCTTTCTTGGCGACGGCCGCCGCGCGCAGCGCCTGCACCGCGTTGAGATACTCCAACACGTACTCACTGCGTTTGCCGTAGTAAAACAACAACTTGCGGGAGCGGGCGTGGGGATCCGCCGACGAACTGCGGTAAAACTCGATCATCGCCTCGGTGTAATGATCCACGACTTCCTTCCACCAGCCCGGATCGGGCTGCGGCTGGTAGTGCTTCATCATCATCCCGCGGACCGGAAAACCGAATCCCAGCGCATGCTGGTCGACCAGGTTCGTCGCCTGCTCGATGTGCTCAAACGCCAGCCAGAGACGGTCCGACGAAGAGGTTTTGCCGGTCACCGCCACAAACAAATCGTCATGCGAAGAGCGCGGCGTCACGTCGGCATCGAAGGCAGCCCGAGACAAATAGTGCAACGTCGGGTCGAGCTCGGTGAGCATCCAGTAACGCGTGGAAAACCCGCTCCAGCCATGCTTGCGCAAATCAGCAACCAGTTCGTGCAAGCTGCCGATACAGGACTGCGACAACACGCCGACGTTGTCATCAGCCAGCGTGAAAATCAGCCGACTATCCACCTTGTCGGCGGGCAGCGTCGCGATCAACTGGCGATTGTCGACAATCCGTCGCGCCGTATAGTCGATAAAATTGAGCGTCGCCGCTCCCGGTGGAATCACTTTGTCAATCACCGGGAACAACGCCGGGTCAATCGAGCGAATAATCAGTTTGACGCGCCCGCCTGCCGGACGTTTGAGAAGATCCTGATCGGCGAACAGCTTCCGGAAAAATACCAGCGGGGCAATATTTCCGCGCAGCGCCCGCACGCCACGATCTCCCGAGGCGATGATGTTCCGGGCGGCCGCCTGCTTGACCAGATCGGAGAGCTTCGTGTCTCCCAAGCGACCGTCCGCATTAAGCTCGTCCCAGGCCGCCTCAGCGTGCTCGTCCCATTCCGGAAATTCCGGCATGCCCAGGCTGATCGAGTCGACCGTCGGGTAGGTCTCGATGTAGGCCCGCAACTTGGTCGCTACCAGCTTGCGCAAGAGCGGATCGCTGGGACCCTGCTGGGGGCCCGGACCAATGGTCAACGTCTTCAACTGATGGACCGCCTTGGATCCCGGCAGGGCGGCGGCAAATTCTTTCGTGAATTGGGCCGGCTGCAACGACAGGCAAACGGTCATGCCCAGGCGGTGGGCTTCATCGATCACGCCCCGCAACAATTGAATCCCGGCCGCGGTCAGCGCCTGGTAATCCGTTTTCCCAGCCAGGTCAGGATTCTCAAAAAACGGCGCGCCACCAAAGACCGTTTTGCCGGGGATGTCACCATCGACACGAAACCGATCGCCAAACCAGGACGTGGCGGTCCGTTTCTGTACGCCGCCGAACTCGTAGTGCACAAACGGTTGCCAGGGCCAGAGCGATAGCATCACGTCATTGAATTTCATTTTGGCCAGCTGACGCAGCAACGCTTTCAGGTCCTGCTGACCCCACGATTCGGGTCCGATACAAAAATCATTGATGGTCCGCCAGGTCCGTGTCCGCAGCGTGGGCTCGATCACCATGTCGAGGCCGGTCAAGTCGACTTCCGCCGCCACGTCCGGAAAAATATCACCACGACTGAGATAGCGAATACCACGTCGATGTCCCAACTCGTAGACCGCCCACAGGGTGGCCACTGGGCTGCCCCCCCCGACAACCAGGCCGGGAAGTTTACCGCCGGCGGCGGTGGCCAGGTCGAGACTGCGGATGACCAGGCCCTGGTCACTGAGCTGGGGCCAGCCATCACCCACGGCGGCCCGCACCGCCGGGTTGGTCTGCGGACTGCCGACCAGCACCCGTAGCTGGGCCTTGTCGGTCGGCTGGGTCCCCACTGTCACCTGGGCATCAAACAGTCGGCGAAACTGGCTGGCCAGCTCGTCCGCTGCCAGCCGTTCCAGTGCCGGTGCATCGCTTCCTCTGACAACCTCGACCTGGATCGCTGCGGAAGCGGCCGACACCCAACCGCTCGCGGCGAGCGCAAGGCTGAACAAAAACAGCTGACGAATCATGATTCCCCCCGTCGATTGCAATATCCTGAAACAGCCAGGCGCGGTGTGCTGGGCGCAGGCCAGTCACGCACTGTGCCTCACCCGGTCCTGGAACCGGTCAACGCGCCTCGTTGGAGATGCAGAACAGCTGGTTTAACGTACGTACAAAGATCCGATTGTCGGCGATCGCCGGAGTTGCCACGGTCGTCTCGCCCATATCGTTGCGACCCAGAATCTTCAGCTTGGCACCCTGCTGCAACACCACCAGGTAACCGTTTTCTCCCATCACGTAAATTTTGCCATCGCCGGCAATGGGAGAGGCGTAGTAGTTGCCCAGGTTGCGAATCCGTTTTTTCGACCACAGCTTCTTGCCATCCTCGGCGCTAAAACTGGCCGAAATCCCCCCCTTCTTGACCACAAACAACTGATCACCCACCACCAGTGGAGAGGCAATGTTGGAAGGTGACTTGTTGTCGAGATTCCAGACCAGGTGGGTCTTGGTCACATCGCCCGAACCACCGCCACGAATCGCCTGGATGATGTTCCCACCCCCGACGCGGTTGCTGGCCGCCTGAAAGGCCTCGTCGATTTCGTCATCCACCAGAAAACCATCGCGATCCTTGTCACCGCGCTCAAATTTATCCCAAAAGGCTTTGTCGAATTCGCTTTTCTCCAGCCGCCCATCCTGATTTGTGTCCTTCCACTGGAGCAGGGCAAACTTCAGTACCCGGTCCGCGTCACCGTAACTCTGCAGCGAAACATAAATCTTGTCGTCACGAACCACCGGCGAAGTCATGATGGTGCGCAGCAACGTGTTGCAAGTCCAGCGTTCCTTGCCGGTCGACGGGTCGTAACCCTTCAACTTGCCACTTCCCGCCACCACGATGTCTTCGCGGCCACTGGCCTTGACGACCACGGGCACCGCGTACCCCCCCAGCATCTCCGGCCGTTCACTCCGCCAGATCGTCTTGCCGGTGTACTTGTCAACCGCCAGCAGGAAGGGCGATAAATCGTCATCCAAGTTAAAGATCACCATGTTCTCGTAGACGATGGGCGAATTCGCCGCACCCCAACCCAGCAGGTAAAACGGCAAAGCGACGGGATGCTTCCAGACCAGCTTGCCCGTCTCCGCATCCAGTCCGAGTAAACCGAGTGTGCTGAAGTGCACATAGACGCGTTGGCCATCAACCGCCGGCGTACACGAAGCATGGGTGTTGGGCGTCGTAATTTCCGGTAACGGACCGGTATCAAATTCACTGCGCCACAACTGCTTGCCAGTGCGCGCATCGAAGGCAAAAACAGCAAACTTCTGCTCGGCAACCATCGACGTCGCGTAGAGACGGCCGTCATAAATCACGGGAGACGCCACACCTTCGCCCAATTTCGCCGACCAGAGTACTTTTTCTGTCGCAGAAAATTTGACCGGCAGGTCATCGCTTTCGGTGGAAACACCGCTGGCATTGTTTCCGCGAAACTGCGGCCAATCCTCGGCGGCCACAGGAGCCCGGCCAGCCAGGCACACGACCAGGGCGATCGCGGCGGCGGGTAACCCTCGGTGACGATCAAGCGGGCGGGTTATTGAACGGGTTATTGAACTGAGCAATCGTGGGGTCACGCGCACCATGACTCGCATCTCCTGTGATCCGACTTGGGATGAAAAAGTCGGGCTTCACAATATATCTTGCAGCGCGGCAACGCAAGGATTCCAAACCGTGACTGCCGCATCGTGGCCCCCAGCGCGGGGGGACCCTGGCATCAGGGATTTTGCTGTGCCGCCCGCCGCGCTAGCGCGGCCGCCTCGAACTGGGCATCGTATTTCGGGTTTGGCCGCTGGGGCAGCGGCGCGCCGATGTCACGCTGCCAGTCCTTCAGGAGCTGCTGGAGCTGGCGGGCCTGGTCTGGATGCGTTTCGACCAGATTGTGGCGTTCGCGGACGTCGTCACGCAGGTTGTAGAGTTCCCAGCCGCCATCTTCAAAGTACTGATGGAGCTTCCAGTCCCCCACCCGCACGACGCTACAGGGCCTAGTACGGAACAACACGTCACGCTGCTCATCGATCACCTTGTAGCTCTGCAGGTAGGCCGGAAAATGCCAATACAGCGGCCGCGCGCCGAGCGTCGCGACTTCTCCCCGCCAAAGCGGCAACAGATTCCGCCCATCGAGCGGCTGCGCGGGGGTGGACGCCCCGGCCACTGCCAGCAGCGTCGGGTAGAGATCGACCCCGATGATCGGCTCGTCGCAGGTCTTCCCGGCAGGCACCACTCCCGGCCAGTGGACGAAAAACGGGACTCGAATGCCACCTTCATAGTAGGTTCCCTTGTATCCCCACAGTGGATCCATGTCGGTGGCCGGGCCGAAGCCGCCGTTATCGGAGGTAAACAGGATCAGGGTGTTTTCCGCCAGCTGCAGCTCCTCGAGCAGTTTCCGTATGCGGCCCACTCCGTCATCGACAGCCTGGATCATGGTAGCCATCGCCACATGTCGGTGCAGTTTTCCCGCTGGTTTGGCCCGGTATTTGGCCAGCAGGGAACGCTTCGCCTGCAGCGGCGTATGAACCGCAAAGTGTGCCAGGTAAGCGCACCAGGGTTGCTCCCGGTGCTCCCGGATAAAGTCCATCGTCCGTTCGGTGAGGACATCGGCCAGGTAAGCGCCCTCCGGACCGCGGTGCCCTTTGAAGCCAGGCAACTTGCGATGATTGACGGCCGTCTCAAATCCCTGCTGGCCAGGCGTATTCCCCAGGTGCCATTTGCCAAACATGCCAGTCGCATAGCCCTGATCACGTAGCACCTCGGCCCAGGTGACGATCCCGGAGTCAAGCGTTCTGGTACCCGGTACATGCAACAGGCGTCGAAAGCGGGCATCTCCGCGGGGTCCCGTTCCCACGTTGAAGATCCGATGCCGCGGCGCATACTGACCCGACAAGAGACCGGCCCGCGAGGGTGCGCAGTTGGCCGCACAGGCGTAGGCCGACGTAAACACCGTCCCACCGCGCGCTAACTGGTCCAGATGTGGTGTCTCATAGAAATCGGACCCCATGAAACCGGTATCTTTCCAACCCAGGTCGTCGAGATAGAGAAACAGAATGTTGGGGCGTTTCGGCGCAGTAACCTCCGATTGCTCACCGTGCAGCGCAGTGAGCGGGCCGGCAAAACCGGCTACCATCGTCACCAGGAACAGCAAACGACTGGGAATCCAACGTGGGTCCATGCTTTCACTCCTTGTATCAGACTGCGGTCACACCACGCCGCCGGGCACGCATCCCAAGTCTGCCCCACGTCTAAACGACAGTCTCTAACTGGTTTTCCTCGATCATCGGACAGTCTGCCTCACCCAGCATCCGCGCAACCGCCTCTTCATCTTTGAAGCCCGAGCCCGTCACCAGACAGACGACGGGTGCCGAGGCTTCCACAAGTCCCTCCTGAGCAGCCTGCAGTGCCCCCGCCAGGGCCACAGCGCCGGCCGGTTCAGTGAAAATTCCCTCCTGGCGCGCCAACTGGCCCTGCAGTTCCCAGACACGGTCGTCGCGCACCAGATGCCCGGTTCCACCGGTCGGGCGGCACTCCTGCACGACCAGGTGGCCATCATTGATATTCGGCACCTGCAAACCACTGATGCGAGTCGTACAAGTCACCTCTTGAGCCTCAGCCGCGCCGCGCCGCAAGGGCCCGGCCATGGTGTCGTTGCCCTCGGGTTGCACACAATGCACCGCCGGTCCCTGAGGCCGCTCCCCGACCCGTGCCAGCGTGGCAAACCCGCGGGCCACGGCCACGCACAATCCGCCACCACCGGCTGGGCAAAAGACATGCTCAATCGGTAACTCCTGCTGCGCATGCAGTTCAAAACTGATCGTCTCCACGCCCGTCATGCCGGCAGCGCTGTAGATATAAGAGCTGATCTGCAGTGCCGCGTCCGGTTGTTGTCCCAATCGCTGGAGCGTCTGAAACGTACTCACCGACAAGGCCGGGTCCAAGCCAAACCCGCGGACGCGAAAAACGTTGGCACCGTAAGCCATCATCTGCTGCAGTTTTCCCTGGGGGGCCGTTTCCACGACTGCGATGTGGCAATCGAGCTGGGCTGCGGCCGCGTAAGCAGCCACCGCAGAACCCGTATTGCCGCTCGAGGTGGCCAGGCATCGAGAGCGACCAGCGGCCCGCATGTGCGAAATCGCCGCGGCCGCAAAACGATCCTTGAACGAACCGGTGGGGTTGGTGGACTCCAATTTGAAGAAGAGGTTCTGCAGGCCCGCCTGCGGTCCGATCACCTGCGAACGGATCAACGGCGTCGACCCCTCGCCCAGGCTAATCCGCGCCTCGGGTGCAACCGGTTCGATCCAATCCGCCCAACGCCAAATGGTCACCACGGCCCCCTTCTGCTGCCGCCCGTGGATCCTCCCTGCCCAGACAGGCGCGGTCCCGCTTCCCGGGCACGGCCACCGCAACCGGGGATCTGGCACACCGTAACAGAGTTGTCACGGGTTGTCATCCAAGTCCGCCGGCAGGAATGATCTCGCAGTACACCACTCGCGGTACAATGGGATCGCACGACCCCTGGGGAACGACCCTCCGCCAGCACGTATGGTTCTGTTGGTACCACCATGTGCAGCGACGAAACCCGCTCGGCCAGGGCGACTGGCATGGGAAGCCGATTCCTGTTCAAGTAGTCTGGTGACACAACCTGTTAATCCGACCAGCCACGAGGACCGTTGATGCATCGATCGCGACAGGCGGAAGCGCCGATTGGCAACCCGGCTCCCTCGGCGGCGCGCGGAACACGGCAACTTCGCCAAGTGACCTGGACCAGGGCCTGGGCCGTATGCGGAGTACTGCTGGGAATCTGCGGGTCGCCGCAGCGCGTGGCCGCGGCACCAGAACAACCGAACATCATCTTCATCATGGTCGACGACCTGGGTAAAGATTGGATCTCCTGCTACGGCGCCGAAGGCATCCAGACGCCGCACATCGATCACCTGGCGGCCCACGGAATGCGGTTCCACAACGCCTGGTCGATGCCGCAGTGCACCCCGACGCGAGTCACCCTGCTGACCGGGCAGTACCCCTGGCGGACCGGCTGGGTCAACCACTGGGACGTCCCCCGGTGGGGTGTCGGGTACTTCGACTGGCGCTCCTACACAACGTTCGCCAGCATTCTTCAGTCGGCGGGCTACGCCACGGCGATCGCCGGCAAATGGCAGATTAATGATTTTCGCCTCGAACCCAACGCACTGGCCCACCACGGCTTTGACGAATGGTGTGTGTGGACCGGTTTCGAGACCGGAAACCCGCCCAGCCGAGAACGCTACGCCGACCCCTACATCCATACCCGCCGCGGCAGCCAGACCCGGCCAGGCGCCTTCGGTCCCGATGTCTACTGCGATTTCTTGATCGATTTTCTGGGCCGCCACAAAGATCAACCGGCGCTACTCTATTTTCCGATGGCGCTGACGCATGGCCCGCTCGTGCCGACCCCCAGCGAACCAGACGCACGCCAGCCCACGGACCAGTTTCGGGCCATGGTCCGCTACACCGATCAGCTGGTCGGCCGCCTGACCCGGGCGGTCCACAGTCTGGGCCTGGCGCAGCGCACGATTCTGATCTTCACCACCGACAACGGCACGACGGGGCGACTGCGGGGCACCATCCGGGGCGTCCGCCCACGGGGAGGCAAGGCATCCAAATTTGAAGGGGGTGTCTGCCAACCATTGATCGTGCACGGACCGGGTCGCGTGCCCGTGGGAGAAACCGACGCGCTGACCGACCTCAGCGACTGGCTGCCGACCTTTGCCGAGTGGGCCGGTGCGTCGCTACCACCGCATCTGATGATCGACGGAAAGTCACTGGCTCCCTTGCTGGCAGGACGGACCACCGACTCCGCCCGCAATTGGATCCTGGCGATGGGACACGGTCCGGCCCGGCTCGATGCCCGTGGGGTGCGGGGACAAGCGGATTACGCCGATCGCGTGCTCCGCGACAAGCGGTATAAGGTCTGGCTGGACAAGGCCCCGCAGATCACTGCCCTGTACGATCTCAGCGAAGATCCGCTGGAGCGGCATAATCTGCTGACCAGTCCGGCGTCCGCGCATCGCGCGGCGCTGGCCAGGTTTCGTGCGATCCTGGCCCATCAGCCAGACCGTGATGCGCGACCCCGCTACACACCACGCAAACCGAACGCCTGGGACCGGAAGCCCACAGACTGATTGACCATCCTCCCGCTTGGAGAACTCCCTGTCATGCACGTCCGCCACCTCGCGACCACCTTCGTGCTGCTCACCCTGACCTGGAGCGGACTCAGACTGCAGGCCGCCGAGAAACCGAACATCCTGTTCATCATGGCCGATGACCTGGGCTGGATGGACCTCGCCTGTCAGGGAAACCGCCTGGTCGAAACACCCCACATCGACCGGCTGGCCAGCCAAGGGATGCGGCTGACCGACGCCTACGCGGCGGCACCCGTCTGCTCACCCACACGGGCCGCCGTATTGACCGGACTGGCACCTGCCCGCATCGGCCTGACCACCCACTTGCCAGGCCGTTTTTTCCCCCAGGACCAGCGCCCCCAACCGGCTCCCCTGGTCACCCAACTGGCGGCTCGCTACGTGACCATCGCGGAGCGACTGCGCGAGGCCGGCTACGCCAACGGGTTTTTCGGAAAATGGCATCTGGCACCCAGCGCCGGACCGCAGGGACGGGTGGCCGAGGCGCTCTCCCCGCTCAACCAGGGTTTTGATCGCAACGTCGGCGGCACCGCGCACGGCGGACCACCCAGCTTCTTTTCGCCCTATCGCATCGCTACGCTGCCCGATGGGAAACCGGGCGAGTACCTGCCCGATCGGCTGGTCAATGAAACCATCGATTTCGTCCGCCAGCACCAAGACCGACCCTGGATGGCCCAGCTCTGGTTCTACACCGTGCACTGGCCGATGCAGGCGCCCCAGCGGTTGCTGGAAAAATACGCCGATCGCCAGGGACCAGGGCTCAACGACACCCGCTACGGGGCCATGATCGAGGCCATGGACCTGGCCGTGGGCCGGTTACTGGCGGCGCTCGATGCGCTGCAGTTGCGGGAGAACACGCTGGTCGTCTTCACCAGCGACAACGGCGGCTTCGCCGGTGTCTCCGATTGTCGCCCGCTACGCGAGGCCAAAGGCTATCTGTACGAAGGGGGCATCCGGGTCCCGCTGCTGGTCCGCTGGCCGGGTCGCGTGGCCGCCGGCAGCACGTCCGCCACACCGGTCATCAGCATGGATTTCTTTCCCACCCTCCTGGAAGTCGCCGGCCTGGCGCCCGATCCCAGCCAACCACGCGACGGGATCAGCCTGCTGCCGCTGCTGCAGCAAACCGGCCAGCTGCACCGCCCGGCGCTCTACTTTCACTTTCCCAATTACGCCTGGCACATGGACAATCGACTGGGATCGGCAATCCGGTCTGGCAACTTCAAACTGCTGCGCAACTACGACGACGGCAGCCTGGAATTGTACGACCTGAAAAACGACCTCAGCGAGCGACACAATCTGGCCACCCAGCGACCGGCGCTGGCCGATCGGCTCCAGCGCCAGCTGGCCCAGTGGCTGCGGCAGACCGGCGCCCCCATGCCACTTCCACCGCAAAGCTGACCGCACCAACTGCCAGCACGGCGCCACTCAGACTTCCGCCGCCAGCTGGGTGCGCAAGCAATCGACCAGGTAATCAATCTGCTCCCGGTCGTTATAGAGATGACAGGAAACCCGGATGGCCCGCTGTCCCAGGTGGGCAATCACGGGGACTTCGATGCGATGCTGATCCCACAAAGCGCGCTGCAATCTGTCGGCGTCGCCCGGAGGGAGCGGCACGTGCGCCATGGCGGTATACCAATCGGGATGATCCGGAATCGCCGGCTCCAGGCCGGTCAGCTCGACCAGCCGGCCCCGCGCATAGCGGGCCAGCTCGTGGGTCTGCTGACGGAAGGTGTCCAGGCCGACGCGCCGCAACAACTCCAGGGCCGCCGTGGTCGCCAGGTAGGCCGACGGATCACGGGTCCCGGTCCAGACGAATTCCTCCCACCACTGCTGGGGAACCTGCGGCTCCAAACGGCCCCAGCTGAGCTGTGGCGTGACCACGCGATCGTGCCAGGCGGGCGCCACGTAGACAAATCCCGATCCGAGAGGGGCCGAAAACCACTTGTGCAGACTGGCCGTATAGAAATCACAACCCAGCGCGTCGAGCGCCACGGGAACCTGGCCCGGCGCATGCGGACCGTCGATGCAGACGGCAATCCCGCGAGCCTGCGCCTGCTGGCAGATCTCGGCCACGGGAAACGTAACCGCCGTGGCCGACGTGATGTGGCTGACTACCAGCAAGCGGGTCCGGGGCGTGACCACCGCAAACAATGCGTCGACCAGCTGTGCGGCCGATTCGATGCGCTCTGGCAGCCGCGCCGTGACCGGATCAGCAGCGCCCGCCTGCTGGCAGGCCCGTTGCCAGATGCGCGCCACCGCACCGTACTCGTGGTCGGTCAACACAACTTCGTCAGCAGCTGTCAGCCGCACTGTGGCGGCTACGACGTTCATGGCGGCCGTGGCGTTCTCGATGTAGGCCAGGTTTTCGGCCTGGCAGCCGAGAAAACCGGCCAGCTGCTGGCGGGCCTCCAGCCAGGCCTGCTCGTAGCGCCGCAAATAAAAGTCCATCGGCTGGGACGTCAACTCCTGCTGCCAGGCCAGCTGACTCTGCCGCACCGAGTAGGGTGTCGGGGCAAAGGAACCGTGGTTGAGGTAGGTCGTATCCTCGCGGATCGTCCATTCGCGGCGCCAAGCGGATGTATTCGCCGTATCCATGGCATTCACTTTCCTGGTCGACGTACCTGATCACTCCCGATTTTAGTGAGAATCGTCTGGCCCGGACGTTTCCAAGGCGTTCCCGGCCGTTGCCGTGGCCTCTTCGGAGCCTGCCCGCAGTTCCTGCAGGGTCTCTTTCAGTTCACGCACCGCACCACCACCGACGCCAACCAGCAGACCCACAAATGCCACGGCACTGAGGGCCAACAAACCCAGCCAGAAAATGGCCCAAAGTGACATCACGGTGGTTCCTTGATATGGAGAATTTCAGGTGGCGTTCGCGCTGGGCGGGCCAGCCGGGTCGGGGAGTAGCAAGCTGCCGATCAGCATACCGGTTGCCGAGACGGCAAACGCCAGCAAGGTCATATGGCCGGCCTCAATCCAGCCGGCCACGTTGTTCTGCAACCAGAGCACCGGCTCCGTCAGCCCCAGCACACCCACAACACCACCCAGCAACGCCAGGTAGGCCCCGGCTGTGCTCGCCGGTTTCCAGTACAAGCCGGCCACCACCACCGGTAGCACTCCGGCCAGGTAGATCGTCCCGGTGATCGCCATGTAATCCCACAAGTTACCCTGCAACTCGTACCACAGACCCCAGATCAGCAGCATCACTCCAATCACCAGGATGGCGATCCGGGTGATCCAGATCCGCCGCTGCTGACTGAGCGGACCGAACAGGGGCGCAATCACATCCTGGGTCACCACACCGCTCCAGCAGAGCAAGTAGCTGTCGTGCGTCGACATGAAAGCGGCCACCATCCCGGCAGTCACAATTCCCAACAAGCCGGTGGGGATGATTTTGGCCAGGAATAAAGGCATCGCGGCTAGTGTCGAATAGTGACCCTCTTGAAACGCCGTCCGCAGCGGATCGGCCAGCGCGCTGCCGCCACCGTGAAAGAAATAGATGTAGGCGCCCAGACCCCAGAACATGGGAAGTGCCCGCCGCGCCAGGAAGGGAACCGTACTCCACAGGTAGAGCTGCTGGGCCGTCTCCGGCGACTTGACCGAAAGCGTCCGCGAAGCGCCCGCCGGCCAGAGCATGATCGCTGTGAAAATCACCACCGACTGCACGAGGATCGTCAGCGGACCGATCGCCGGTGCCTGTTCGAAGACCGCGGGATTGGTCATCCGGGTCGGGTTCACATAGGCTTCGGCACTGGCGGCAAAGTCGAGTAACCCTCCCATTCCAATCGAGGATAACACGTACAATGTCACCACCAGCATGCCGGCGCCGAGCACCAGAA
>CAZITS010000061.1:0-13090 GCA_964542185.1 uncultured Pirellulaceae bacterium | reverse complement strand
GCCGATCGCCAGGATCACATAGATTTCACCCACGCCCGTCATCTGGGCAATCACGCGCGCAGCCAGCAGCAGTACCAGCCCCAGGAACGCCAGTTGCATGTAACACCAGATCCCCACCCCCAGCAGCCGCGTACTGCGCCCAAACCGCTGTTCCAGTATCTCAAAAACCGTCGTCACTCCGGCCCGGCGAAAGAAGGGAACAATGACCCACAACGTCACCACCAGATAGAAGGGCAGGGCACCGAACCGCACAAACATGCCGATGCCGTGTCGAATGATTTCACCCGGATCACCCAGGTAACCGACGGTCGAAGCCAGTGATGCGAACACACTGATGGCCACCGCCCAGGCAGGCATCCGTCGCCCACCCAGGAAAAAGTCCTCACTGTCACGCTGGCGGCGGGCAAAATACCGCCCCACGGCCACCATGCAGAACAGGTAGCCGGCCACCACGAGCAGATCGACGGTTCTCATGGAAACCACCTCGGCACGTCGCTGGCAGCATCATCGATGCCAGGCCTGCTGGCCCGGTTGAAACCCTCACACCACCGACCCCCATCAGTCTGCGGGCCGCTGTAGAATCGGTTGATCTCCCTGCCAGTGCAGCCGGGAAAGGTAGAGACCCTCTTCGAGTGTCTTTTCATCTTCATAGGAACCTCGATAGCAGAGCCGACCGGCCTGACGGTTCAGCCGCCGGGTCTCTTCCTTACGATCCGTCGTCAGCCACCAGTCACCCGCCGCGTCCTGCAACACTTCGGTGGCGTGAAACGCGCCCATGGGATAGTAGCCAGTACCGACGTTGTAGGTGTTACCGCGGCTCTGGACAAACTGGTCCGGACGCCGGCTGACCGCGTGACAGAGACCCGGACCGTAAGTGAAAAACAGGTGCCATAGACCGCCCCGGAAGCAGACGGTGGGCGACTCCACCCCCATCGTTCCCCGTAACATGGGCGCGGCTCGGAAGACAGGTCCGCGATCTGTAAAGCTTTGCCAATCCTGCGTGGTACAGAGCGCAATGCAACAATACCCGTCCCGATCGGAAGTAATGTAATACAAGAGAAACTGTCCGTCGTACTGGTAGACATGGACATCCTTGCAGGTCGCCCCGGGAGCGGCCCAGGCCGGTGCCCTGAAGATCGGGTTGGCAGCCCCCGGCTGCCAGGTTTCCAGATCGTCGGACCACATCAGCGAAAAACCAACGAATCCAGCCACACCGCGGACCCCGTAAATCATCCCGTAACGTCCGCCGTAGCAAAACGCCCAGCCATTGCTGCGCGTGATCAGGTCAAAATCGCCCTGCACGACCGGTTCAATCAGCCCCACAAATCGCAAATCCGCGAGGTCGGCGCCAGCCGCATGCCCGATGCCCGGCTCAACCGTGTTCTGGGCAGCGCCCTGCCAATCGCCCCGAGCCATGCAGGCCGTATAGGCGTCGGTGTTGCGCATCTGGCCCGTGCAGTAGAACAGGTGCCACCGCTGGCCATCGTGGAACAGGCTGTGGTCGACCTGGTAATAACCCGCCGGTGGGCGATAAATATGTCGCGTGACCGCCGCGAATTCAAATTCACTACTGGCGTACAGCTGCCGGTGCAGTGCCAGGAAGCGGGCCTCGAACTGGTCCGGTGTTAACTCGACTCCAAAACCGTCTGGCAGTGGCGCCGGCGGCACCTCGGCAGGCATGATCGACACCCTTTCCTCCTCTTCACAGACCGGCCCGGGAGCATGTCGTACCCAGCGGGAACGCAGCCGCGCTGCCGACAGGACCTACGGCTTGCCGGCAGGCGCCTGCGTGGTCCAGTTGGTGGCACCCTGCAGCGCTTTGAGAAATTCGACCAGAAACTGTTCTTCCTGCTTGTTCAAGCCCAGCGGCTGGATCCGTTCATCGAGTTGCCGGTTCTTGCCACCACCACGATTATAGAACGCCACCACTTCTTCCAAGGTCTGCATACTGCCATCGTGCATGTAGGGTGCCGTCAAACCGACATCCCGTAGCGTGGGGGTTTTGAAGCGCCCCCGATCGGCGTCATCCGCCGTTACCTGAAAGCGACCCAAGTCGATCGGCTCTTTCCCCCAGGAAACACCCGTATTGTGGAAAGACTCGTCGGAGTAGTTGCTACCCGAGTGGCACTTCCAACATCTCCCACGGCTCTCGAACAGCCACAATCCTTGTTTCTGACTCGTCGACAACGAGGAGGCCTGGCCCGCCTGAAAACGGTCGACCCGGCTGTCAGCGGAAACCAGGACCCGCTGAAAACTGGCCAGAGCCCGCGCCAAATTGGCAGGGGTCACCCCACCGGGATAGGCCGTCTCAAACTGTTGACGATATTCAGGACTCTCCTGCAAACGCTGAATCACCTCGGGCACCGATGATCCCAATTCAACGCGATTCTCGATCGGCTTGAGGGCCTGTGCTTCCAGGCTGGCCGATCTGCCATCCCAGAAGAAAATCTTGCCATACGCGCGGTTCAGCACGGTCGGTGTGTTGCGGGTTCCCAACCGGTTCTTGATCCCCACCGCCCGGGCCTGCGGGTTCGCAAAACCGTGGCGGGGATGATGGCAACTGGCACACGACATCGACCGGTCAGCAGATAGCAGCGGATCAAAAAACAGCTTCCGCCCCAAAGCCACCCGCGGTGCCGACAATTGATTGACTTCCGGCGCCGGTGGCGCCGGACCCAATCCGGCGGGCTCCGCGTCCGTCAGCAACTGCGCCGGCAGAAAATCAACGGCCAGCGGCGGTGTCTGTTCAGCAGCTTTTTCTTCAGCTGGAGCAGGTCGTGCACCGGACGTGGCCAGGATACAAACAGCCAGGGCCACCAGCGGTGCAGGAAAGACAACTGTCGTACCCATGCAATCGGACATCGAATTTCCCAGTTTGGAATGCGACGCGCAAGAGATCGGCTGGAAACGAATCCACCGCAGAGTCTCTGATTGTAACCCGATTCTGGGCGATTGCGATTCTGGGCAATGTCGCGTCTGGGCGACCTGCCAGTCGAATCGAGACCGGGCACCGCCGGCCCGCGCGGATTCGATTAAAGGCGCTCTTCGTCCCCACCTGCATCCGCTTGTCCGACGTGGATGCCCAGGGCGACAACCAGCAGTAAGACATTGGTCAGGAGCAGCCCGAGCAGGATACTACCGACCCAGCCCAACACCTGGACCCCCGTCTGGTCACCGGCAAAACGGGTCAATAACAGTCCCGCCAGCGTCACGGTGGCCGCAGCCAGCAAGACAACCGTGAGCAAGACTAACAGGGGAATGAAGGGGCGCGTCATCAAAAGTTACTCAATCGTTAAAGTCCCTGTATCTTTGCTATTTTCCGCGGTTCCGCAGACCTGTCAATGGCCACGAGCCCACCTGCCGGTAGAAAGCGGGCTGTCGATTTGACCAACCGCACTGGCACGCCAAGAATGAAGAAGGGTCCAGGCCCTTTTTTCCGATGCAATGAGGGACAGATCAAATCCGGCAGGTGCCGGCACTGATACCAGACGTGGTCGCGGACCGCGGACAGGCAACCAGCGTTTTCGGAGCGGGGCCCATGGTGGCACGAGCAACAACCTTCAGGCGGGGCCAGTGGGCTGTCAGTTGCGTCCTCGCACTGGCCTGCTGTCGGCTGCTGCAGGCAGACGTCGTGACGACCAAGACCAACCTGCAATATGAAGGGAACCTGGGTCGGATCACGGCAATCGGCGAAGACATTGACATCTCGCCGGATGCCAAACCGAACACCAAACCACGCGAAATCCTGCTGATCGACGACACACTGCGACGCACCTTCATCCCCACCAAGCAGTATCGCACCTTTACAGTCAACGAAGATGCGCGGCTGCGCGAAAAAATTCTGATTCGCAAGAAAGTCTACCGCGGCACACGGCGCATTGCCGGTGTCGGACCAGCACTGCGGGTCACGCCATTTGATCGGTTTGGGAATCGGACATTTTCCTTCGCGACCCCCCGCGGCCAAATCAACGTGATCCAGGGGATCACGGAAATCACGCCGTTGTACACAACGCTGCAGGGACTACAAACCAAGGCTGGTTTTGAGTGGACCATGCGACTGGCGACCAGTTCCGTTTCAAGGCAAGTGCTGTCGACGGTAATTAAACAGAATATCAATCCCAAGAACGTGAATGATCGGCTGCAAATTGTCCGTTTGTTCACCGCGGCAGACCGTTACCAGGACGCCGAGCGCGAACTGGAAGAAGTGATCGCAGATTTCCCGGGATTAACGGACCTGGCAAAACAGGTCTCACGATTGCAACAGCGTAAATCCGCTCAGGCCATTCGCGAGCTCGAATTTCGTCGCGAAGCGGGCCAACACCAATTCGTGCGTTACCTGCTCTCTAATTTTGACGAAACGGGTGTGGCGGGTGAGTTACAGTTGCGCGTCAAGGAAGTTCTCGATCAATATGCGGAACTGAGAATGTCGGGTGAGCGGGCTACGCAATTACTCGACAAACACATGCAACAAGTCACAGTCAAAGAAAACCGCGACCAGCTGGAAGCAGTCGTTGACGAAATCAAGCTCCGCTTGAATTGGAATACGCTCGATCGCATGGCGGACTATCTGCGTCTGTCGGACGACGCAGCCTTGAAACCTGAACAGAAGCTGGCACTGGCGATCAGCGGCTGGCTGCTGGGTGGAGGTGCCGGCATCGAAAACCTGGGAACCGCGTTGCCGCTCTTCCAAGTCCGCAATCTGGTTCTTGAGTACCTGAAAACCGATACGGTCGACCTGCGGAGACGTCGCGAAATCCTCGAACAGCTGGCACAGCTGGAAGGAAGTGGCCCCGAGTTTCTGGCAAAGCTGATCGCCCATATGGCTCCACCACTCGATCCACCTCAATTATCGGAAGAAGACACCATTGGCGGACTGTTTCAGCTTTCCGTCCCGATGGGAGACGCGCCGCCATTGAAATATCTGATCCAACTTCCACCCGAGTACGACCCGTTGCGCCGTTATCCGACAGTCCTTTCGCTGCACGACGCCAATACGACACCCGCCATGCAAATCGACTGGTGGGCGGGCATTTACAACCAGGATCGCAAGCGGCGACTGGGACAAGCGACACGACACGGCTACATCGTGATCGCCCCCGCCTGGAGTGAACCAAAACAGAGGCACTACCAGTTTTCATTTCGCGCCCACGCCGCGGTGCTGAAGAGTTTGCGCGATGCAACAAAACGATTTTCCATCGACACGGACCGTGTCTTCCTTTCGGGTGCCGGCATGGGAGGTGATGCCGCCTGGGACATCGGGCTGGCGCATCCCGATGTCTGGGCAGGTGTGATTCCGATCGTGGCAACCGCAGACCGCTACATCCTGTTTTACACTGAGAACGGTCGTAGATTACCAATGTACTTTGTGGGAGGCGAACTGGACGGAAATCGGCTGGTACAAAACCGAGACCAGTGGAACGATTATTTGACCCACCACTCTTACGATGCCACGATCGTCCTTTTCCAGGGCCGCGGCCATGAAGATTTCCACGACGAGATCCAACGTATCTTTGACTGGATGGCGGTACATCGACGTCAGTTTTTCCACGACGAATTTCTCTGCCTGAGCATGCGCCCCTGGGACAATTATTTCTGGTGGGCAGAAGTCGATCAATTGCCACCGCGCAGCATGATCTGGCCGACTAACTGGAAAAAACCCAGCGGCCGTCCGGCTCGTATCGATGGCAGGATCATCCGCGCCAGCAACCGGGTCCGCCTGACAACCGGCGCCGACCGGGCCGTGGTTTGGCTCAGTCCGGAAATGATTGACTTCGATCAACCGCTGTCGGTCAGCATCAACGGAAAAAAGATCAAGGAAATCGACCAGGGCCGCGAGGTCATGCTGAATGACGTGCGCACCCGCGGTGACCGGCAACATCCGTTTTGGGCCAAAGCGGAGCTCCGCTAGTCTGTCCCGGCGGAATACTCATTAGTTGCCGAAGGAAAATCCCCACCGCACACCGGGACGTCGCCGGCGACCATAAGAACGATAAGCTCGGCGCGGACCACCCCACCACGGGCCGTGGTAATGCTCTTCAACCACCACGGCCGGTCGAGCCGGAGGACGCGGCCGCAACCCAGCCACCGCCGACCCTTCCATGGCCTTGATGACTTCGGTTCCGACCCCCTGTTTGCTCATGGAGATAACCTCTTCCACACGCGGTTTACGGCGCACTCCGTGGGACCGAATGTGGGCAATAATCACGCTGTCTTCCACACCGGCGGAGTTCATCTCGATCACTTGATCTTTCGTCACAGGACCATTCAAACTGCGACCCAACTGAGCTGCCAGTTGGGCCTCCTGAGCTGCCACCTCATCATCAATCGAATGGCCAACAACGGTTCCTGTGGCTGCGCCGACAGCGGCACCAACGGCGGCACCGGCCACTGGATTACCGTGTTGACTCCCTACCAGCGCCCCGGTAACCCCACCAATTCCAGCCCCCAATCCCATCCCACGTTCGGCATACGAGCCAGTACTACAGCCAGCGAGTAGCATCCCCAGCAACCCTGGCCACGTCAGGCCTGACATCGTGCGCATCATCTGTAACCACAGACAGAGAGGAAAGAAATCCGCCCGCCAGACTCCCTGCATTTGGCGAGACGGTCCCTGGCAGCCGACAGAGGACGCGGATAGTGCCGACATCCCGGCGACACGTCAAGATCGACTATTCGTCCGGGTCGTCCGGGCTTGATTTCCGGGACCGCTGATCCCGCCAGCGTTGTATGGCTTTGGCCCGCGCCTCGGGAGACTCAAACAACAGACGGTTCGGCTCAAAGACAAACGTCGGATTGGGACGATGTCTGAGGAACCCAAACTCCACCAGATTCTGGCCGGAAAGATGCAACAAAGCGGCAAGTGCCAGGTCCCGAATCTCCACCTTTCCATACGGAGTCCGCGAAGCGTCTTGCAACAGCGGCTCGAGTAAATCGAGATGTTCGCGCGTGCCGAACCGGGCAGTCACGAAAATGGCAAACATAAGTCGGTAGCGATGTGGCCCTTCAACGCCGCCGGCACGTGGAGTGTCGGTCACCTTTGTCTCCCCCAGCACTTTCTCAGCCGGCACCAATCCCTCCGGCACCGTGTAAAAGAGACTTAGATAGAGCGCCGGATAGACGCTTTCAATCTCGAGCCCCTGAACCCAGTGCCCCAGCAAGCGGCGTACCGCATCACGGTACTTGCCCATCCCGGATGCCTGCTGAAAAAGGTAGTTGGGCAACTCCTGTTCCAGGTCACGCAACTGGACCTGGTTGTCGGTCACAGCGAAGAGCAAAGCCACCACGGTACCTAGCGACAATTTCGACTGATCTGGTTGAAAACGCTGGCCTTGCTTCCACCGCGCTAGTTGCTGGTATCGCTGGACTAATGCCGACTTGGCGGCAGCCGGTCCCTGCTGTACCGCCTGGACCAGTTCTGATTCACTACGATGCATTTCGATAAACAGCGCGCGGTTGATCGGGGTATCGCCCACCAGCCCACGAAACTTGCGCCATCCGGCGAGTCCAAAATCGCGGTCGCTGTCCGATTCGCGCAAAAAAGCGGCTCGACGCTGTTGGAGATCTCTGCGAAAAACAATGCGCAGCGCACGGGCCGCCCGGGCACGCGTCTCTCGATCCTTACTCAAACTCGCTTGTTTGAGTGCGGGCAGGGCCACGGAACCGATTTCGATCAGCCGCCGCGTGGCCCGCTCGCGCGTGTCGAACCGCGCATCTCCTAACTGCTCGACCAGTTGCGTAACCAGTTGACTCGTTTGGATGGGCACGGAGGTCGATGGGCTCTGTCGACCAAACCGGTCTTGAGACCAGGCCGGAAGGACAGAAACAACCAGACCAATCAGGCCCAATAGCAGGACGTGTTGTCTCGTTCGCACTACAGGGTAAGTCATGATAGTTCTCGTTTACCTGTCCTGAATTGTATTCCAAGCCCCCAGAAGACGTCTAGCAAATGTCCTTTCACGGCATTTCGGCTGGTTGACCCTGGTCGGTCCCGGTTCGTAGACTGGCGTCTGCTGAAACTCTCGATATTCCCGTCCCTGTGGAACTGTTGCCAACACGTCACAGAACCCACGTCACATGCACAAGTGCAAGTCTGGGGTCGGGAAGGACCTTCGTTCAGGGAGCAAATGGGGTGCCTGGAACCTGTGTTATCGGTTTGCAGTGGGGAGACGAAGCGAAAGGAAAGCTCGTCGACCTGCTGACCGATCACTTTGACATCGTCGTTCGTTACCAAGGTGGAGCCAATGCGGGGCATACCGTAGTGGTCGGTGATGAAACGTACAAACTACATCACATCCCCAGTGGGATCTTGAATCCAGACGTGATCAACGTCGTCGGACCGGGTGTCGTTCTCAACCCGCCGACAATTCTGGAAGAGATTGACTCTTTGCTGGCTCGGGGGATCAAAGTCGATTCCGATAATTTGATGCTCAGCGATCGGCTACACGTCGTTCTGCCCTGGCATCTCGAAGAAGACCGTCTGCTCAACCAGCAACCGGTCGACGGGGAATCGATTGGTACGACCCTGAGAGGGATCGGGCCCTGCTACCGCGACAAGGTGGGGCGATCCTGGGCAGTTCGCCTGGGTGACCTGTCGCGCCCTGATTTTGCTGACAAGATCCGTTCCATCGTTACGAGCAAGCAACAGTTGTTTGACGGGCTGTCAGGAGACATTCAACTCGACGCAGCACAGATTTATGAGGAGTTCCAGCAATACGCGCAGCGTCTGCAACCCTTTGTCCAGGACACCACCGGTTACCTGCTGGACGCAGTAGAAAACCAGCAGCGGGTCCTGTTTGAGGGCGCTCAAGGGGCTCTGCTGGATATCGACCACGGAACATTTCCGTTTGTCACCAGTAGCAATAGCTCAGGTGTCGGGGTGGCCGCAGGATCGGGCGTACCTCCCCGTTGGATCCAGCGCGTGCTCGGTGTCTGCAAGGCCTATTCGACGCGCGTCGGCGGCGGGCCCTTTCCCACCGAACAGGATAACCCCAGCGGGCAAACAATCCGGGACCTGGGAAACGAATATGGCACAACCACTGGTCGTCCGCGCCGCTGCGGATGGTTCGATGCAGTAGCCGTACGCTACGCGCGTCGTCTCAGTGGGGTGGACGGACTGGCGGTCATGATGATGGATGTCATAAGCCAACTTCCTGAAATCCAGATTTGTATCGGCTACCAGATCGACGGACAACGATTGGACGTCTTTCCCAGCCATGCTGATGATCTGCGGCGTATCCAACCGATCTACGAGACGATCCCTGGCTGGCAGACAGATGTGACTGCTGCCCGGAAGATGGAGGATCTCCCGGAAGGTGCGCATCAGTATCTCCAGCGTGTCAGTGAATTGGTGGGTTGTCCCGTTGATGTCGTATCTGTGGGACCAGATCGGGCCCAGACTATTTTTACCCGCGAATTCGCTCACCGGTGACATAGAGATCGCCGTGTCCGATAGCACTAACACAACGCGCACCAAAAAAGACGCTGAAGAACAACTGGGCGTAGCTGCCGAGCTGCGACCCAGACACGTTGCCGTCATCATGGATGGCAACGGGCGCTGGGCGAGTCGACAAGACCTTCCGCGAGTTATGGGACACCGTCGCGGCGTAACAAGCGTGCGGCGCACGGTCGAAGAGTGTACGAGGCTCGACATTGCCCAGCTGACACTCTTTTGTCTTTCCAGTGAAAACTGGAAACGTCCACAAGACGAACTCGACTTCCTCATGCACTTGCTCGAACAGTATATGATTGAGGAGCGTGACACGATCATGCGTCAAAACGTCTCCGTCCAGGTCATCGGGCGACGCGACGGTATCCCTGCGAGAGTACTCACAGAGATGGACAAAACGATCGAGCTGAGTGCAGACAATACTGGTACCCGTCTCTGCCTGGCCATTAACTATGGAGGCCGTGCAGAGCTGGTCGACGCCGTACGGATCATCGCTGGAAAAGTTGAAACGGGCGAAATGACTACGGCAGACATCACCGAGAATTCGATCACAGAACATCTCTACACGGCTGGGATGCCTGATCCTGATTTGCTGGTGCGGACTGCAGGTGAAATGCGTGTCAGCAATTTCCTCCTGTGGCAAATCAGTTACACCGAACTCTGGGTAACTGATCGATGCTGGCCTGATTTCACAGAGTCCTGTCTGCACGAGGCAATCACTGCTTATGCCAACCGTGACCGTCGCTTTGGCGGTCTGAATCAATAAAGGAACCTGCTTTTGCTTCGCTGGCGCCTGATCTCTGCAACGATCATCCTCAGTCTTTTGTTTGGCTTGATCTACCTCGACGTCACCTATCCCATACGGGGCGTAGCAGGTGTCTGGCTGTTGCCGATCTTGCTGCTGGCGATTGTCGGCGGTGTGGCGGAATTGCTGAACATGCTGGCCACAGGTGGCCACCGGCCCGCGCGGTGGTCAACCCACGCCGGCTCGCTACTCGTATTCCTGGCCACTTGTGCCCCCCTGGCATGGCCACTGGCAGGAAATACCTACCCCATCGACTGTCCTCTCGGCAAACTCGGCTGGCCATTGGCAGCCACCGCATGTGCAATCCTGCTGGCATTTCTGGCCGAAGTCCTCCGCTACCACGAACCGGGAAAGGCGCTCGTGAACGTCGCCCTGGCCGTATTCGCAATCTGCTACGTAGGACTGCTGGCAAGTTTTCTGGTGTTGTTGCGCACGGTGAACTCAACCGAACCCCTGTGGGGCATGATCGCCTTGCTGTCGACTGTCAGCATTGTGAAAATGTCCGACACGGGTGCTTACACATTCGGAAGATTGTTTGGCAAACACAAGTTGGCGCCACGGCTGAGTCCGGGAAAAACGATTGAAGGCTTGATCGGTGGACTTGTCACCGCGGTCGTGACAGCACTCATTTGGCCACTTGTACTGATCCCCATGATGCTACCTCAAGCCGCAGCGCCCTCATTGATCGGATGGTTTCTCTGCGGTCTGATGATCGCCATCGCCGGAGTTGTTGGCGATCTCGCCGAATCCCTGCTGAAGCGCGACATGCGCTGCAAAGACTCAGGACGCTGGATACCTGGCCTGGGCGGCTTCCTCGATATTCTCGATTCACTGCTGTTCGCGGCCCCCGTCGCTTTTTGCTGCTGGACGGTTGGACTGGTCGGATCGGCGTAAACGCTTTCCCTGACCCGCAAAACAATTCTCCGCGACCGACGCAGTAGTATTGGCACGATAGACAATGATTCGCGACATCTGTGTTGATTTGGAACTCCTATGCTAGACCGCTACCTGGGAAGCGATACACAAGCAGCCCAATTATGGGACGAGTTGGGCCGTAGCGCCCCGACACTGTACGCGTTAGCGTGTTTGTGTAGTCAGCGGTGGTCACTCGCCGCGCCACCAGGAGATCCTTTGTCAGTAGAAGCACAAGCCATCCTGGTACTCGCTGCCAAACACGGGATGTTTGAGCTAAAGGTTACCAATACATCGGCCAACGCCGTAGAACGCCTGCTTACCGTATTCGTCCAAGTCTCTGAAAACGAATTGATACCTGTGCGGATTCGCGGTGATATGCAAACATCTCTCCGCTTGTTCGACGGCTTTCGGCAACTGTGTGCCACTTCACTGGTAATGCACCACCAGTTGAATGAGTTCTCGCTCACCACGGCCGGATTTACAGCCGCTGCTGGCATCACGAACCCAGAAGTGGACAGACTTCTCGCGCAGATCCGGACACCAGGATCCAAGGACCAGACACCGGGCCCCAGCGCGTAGTGCAACCGAACCTGCAAAGGCACCGCAACTCCAGATTTTTCTGAAGTGCTTTGGGAGCAATGACGTGCTCACTGCTAGCGCGTCAACCACTGGGACTGAAGATGGACCAGTTGACGCTGTCGCTCCGCAGTGGTCGCTGCTGGATCAAACGCAACTTCATGTGGCGCGATTTCGTGCAGTTGGCGTAAGGCAAGTTCGCGCACTTGCAGCGCGCGATGATTCAGCAAGGGGAACCAGATAAACTTGTTATAGCGCAACCAACTGGCAATCCGCTGTGGCGTATCACCGGTCTCCACATCCAGCGCGCGGCGGATTCTGGACAAGCGGATACGTTGTTCGGTACTCAACTCACGGGGATTCATGAGATCCGGATAGGCTAGCGTCACAAACCCAGCACGGCGCAAAGCGCGTTCCGCTGCCTGTCGATCCAAGAACCTTGGTGCGTCCAGTTGATGTACCCACCTGACAAGTTGTTCGCGAGGGTCGCTGTGCTGCCCCATTTGAATCAGCAAAGATTCTAATCGTCGTGTTTTGGCAACCAGGTCCCAACCGGAGTGCAGCTGTTTGAAAAGCGGAATCAAATGGTCTCTGGTAGCGTGTGGTTCCATCAGTAACAGGTGCCACAACGTGGGTGCGGCAAGATGTTCTGATCGCTGCCGAGAAACGATAGTCAATTCGCAATCGCCCACTGCTGGTTGGCGATATTCAACTCGGATTCCGGGATACAGTTCGCGATCCTGCCTGACCAGCCGAACTTGATCACCGTGCAAGATCTCACATTGCAGATCGTATTGCGGGTCAACTCGACGAAACCAAATCGAAAGCCGCTCATCTTCGATACTGGTTCGCACTGTTTCCAGACTACCGCGTCCCGCGTCTTGCGCCCGAAAAAAAGACGTCTTCTGGTTCCCACAGTCAATGGCGCGCAGACGCCCCAGAATGATCTCTAACCGCAACCAATGGCAGCGATCCAGGACGGGTAGCGCATCGTTGCCAGATTGCCCGACCGATGATCCAACAAACAACAAAAGTACAGCCAGGGTCACGAACGGTGTCTTCCGGTATCCCATTGCTCACTCCCGATTTCTGCTCATGGGCAGGGAGTAAATACAGGCCGGGTTGCGTCAACGTGCATCCCAACCGGTATTATCGGCAGCAACCGACCGGTAACCCCCTCTTATTTCCCACGAAATTGGACACCGCCCCGCGGTGAGCTACCAACGCCCCTGACGGGCCCATTTCAACTAACGGTGGCATGGCGGACAACGCAACTCCGTCGCAGGGTTATTCGGTCTACTGCCGGCGCGCCCGCGCACCACTTGGAAAGGGCCAAAAATCCAACATAT